>JAEWSV010000610.1 GCA_023398155.1 Spirochaetota bacterium | reverse complement strand
GAGCTGCGCGCGGTAGAGGTTCGCGATGTTGGAGCCGTAGTCGGCGATGAGCTGCATGATGTTCCGCGGATGCTCCTCGCCGTCGCGGCCGTTGATGCGGTCGCCCGCGTCACCGAGGCCGGGAAGGATGTAGGCCAACTCGTTGAGAACGGGGTCCATCCAGAGCGTGTAGACCTCGCAGTTGTCCAGGGCGCGCACCACGCGCAAGGCTCCCTTCAGGGCCGAGATGACGTTGAAGAACTTCACCGACTTGGGTTTCACGCCCTGCTCGAAGAGGTACTTCGCCACCGTCACGAGGCTGCCGCCCGTGGCGTTCATGGGATCGGCGAAGATCAAGTCCTTACCGTTCAAGTCCTCCGCTCGGAAATACGACTTTTCCAGGTCGAGGATGTACTCCATGTCGTTCTCGTGCTTCGAATCGTCCCGCTTGATCTTGAAGAGCGCGAAGGGCGTGACGAAACCGTGGGAGGAGTATTCCTGGATTTCCTTGGATACGATCATTGAGGGAAGCAGGGCTCCGCGGAGCATGACGCACATGACCGTATTCTCGATCATCGAATCGATGTTGGGAATCTTGTGCACCGCGAAATTCTGGACCGGCACCGTCACCGGAGTCTTCACGATGAGGTAATTCTTGCTGGAGGCCTCTGCCCCCGCGTACGCGAGCTTGAAAAGCAGTTCGTACGCGCGCTGGATGTAGTACACGAATTCCTGTCCGCCGGTCCTGACGTCGCGGAGCTTCGCGATGAGGCGCGAGGCCTCGGGATGGCTCTCCTGCGGAGTCTGGAACGAGTACACGTGGATACGCGGCTCATCCTTGCAGATATCCTGCATCTCCCTGCCCATCTCGTTGTACAGGTCGATGAGGCTCTTCTCTTCCCTGCGGCGTTCGTTGTCCGACGTGGTAGTCGAAAGGATGTTGAACGAAAGCATGACCTGGCGGAAGAGGCCGTCCATGCGCGCGATATCGGCCTTATCGGCCTCCGTGAGATACCCGTCCAAATCCTGGGCTTTCAGTACGACCTTATTCATGCTGCGTATATCCTTGTGTTTTCATAGTAACACGGCCGAGAGCGCTCCCTCAAGGCATAAAAAATGAGCCGCACCGGCGGCTCATTTTTTGGTTCGAATCGGCTGCCCCGCTTAAGAATCGAAGGGCGCTACTTCAGCCAGGCGCGGAGGCCGATTTCCGCCGCGATCCAGAAGTCGGGGAACACGAAATCGGGACTGACCTGCAAGCCGAGCGAGGGCGCCAAGGCGCCCCAGAGCTCGAAGGCCTTCGCGAAGTGCCAGGACAGGCCGATGGGAAGGCGGGCTCCCAAGGCGACGTAGGTGTCCTCGTAGAAGCCGAGGCTACCGTACGCGCCCAGGCCGAGGAACCAGTCCAGGTTGAGGCCTTTCTCGTCGACGAGGTTCTCATCGATGTAGTAGTAATCCCCCGTCACCGCCAGGCTCACGTCGGAATTAGCTACCGACATGCGGATGCCCCAATAGATGGGCAAGGTCGGCACGCGCAAGCTGAGTCCGATATCGCCGTCCATATCGCCGTCATGGATGCCGCCGCCGACGACGGCGCCGACGCCGAATCCGTTCTTGGGGTGATCGGCGAACGCCGCCGCGCCTACTAAGCAGAGAACCAGTACCGCTAAAAGCTGCTTCTTCATAAGACCCTCCCGTCTCGTCGATGTGTATCGCATTTTGTCGTAAAGTTCAGTTACGGGGCTTCGATTACCTTCTCCACGGCGGGATTCTGGAGTTGCCGGGCGGATCTGGCGCGCCATTCGCCGGCTTCCTGCCTTCGCGCGAGCGTCCGCCAGAGTTCAAAGGCGGGCGCCTGTTTTCCGGTCGCGTAGAGCGAGGCCGCGAGGTAATAACACGTCTTGAAATAATCCGTCTCCGCGATATACCCCGAGAGCGTCGATCGCTTCTGCGCGGCGTCCAGGATTGCGCGGAAGCCGCCGAACTTCCAATCCATGTCGACCCGCTTGAGCTCGTCTATCACCGCCGTCGTCTGGATCACGAAGGCGAAGGTGAGGTGAGCCGCGGCCCGATCATGGCGACCGGTCGAGTAATAATGGAAGGCGAGCATCCGGTGGGCCTTGGCCGTGTGGACCGCGTCCATCCGATAGAGGGAAAGGACCTGATCGATTCCTTCGTTCGCGAGGCTCCGGTCGAGCGAGGAACGCAGGAAATCGTTGGCCTTATCGCTCCACAGGGGATCCGAGGCGACCACGTCCAGGAGCCGAGCTTCCATCTCGTTATATTCCTGCCGCTCCCTGAGGATTTCCGCCATCCGATAGAGGACGGTGAACGCCTCGTCGGGGATCTCCAAGAGAGAGCGCGCCTCATAGGCTTTCCGGTATTGGCTGAGGGCTATACCCAGTTCGCCTTCGGCGCGGAAGGTTTCCCCGATCCAGAAATCGGCTTCCGGGTAAGAACGCAAGGAACGGAGGCTTTCTATCGCCCTCCGCGTCGAATTCTGCAATCGATCCTTCGGAAAGTATTTATAGAGCTCGTCGAGCGCCGCGCGGGCCTCCATGAAATTCTTCTCTCCGAGGAGCTGCTCCGCCAGGTCCAGGGCGTCGCCGACCCGCCGGAAATCCGGGAACGAGAGGGTTTCCACGAGGACCCGCTCAAGGCGCATGAAGTGTTCGCGCTTCCCCCGTGAAGCGTCCTCGAACGTGAGGAGCGCGTCTCCGTATTCGCCCGACCGGTAGAGGCGCTTTCCCTTTTCCAAAACCATCCAATAGGGAGAATCGGCGCTCGCCTCAGCCGCGTCCGCGGAGGAGACGGCGCAAAAAAGGAAGACGGAAATTAGGATCAATGGGGCGCGCATGGAAGGCTTCACAGTTTCGCGAGCTCCTCTCGGAACGCGGCATCCTCCTGGCCCGGTTCCACCGTACGCACTATTTCCCCATGCCGAAAGATGAGGATCTTGTCGCCCGCGCCGGTGATGCCGATATCGGCGTGCCGGGCCTCGCCCGGTCCGTTCACCGCGCAGCCCATGATCGCGACCGTGGCGTCGACCTTAAGTGAGTAGAGCTCATCCCGCCACCGTTCGGCGAAAGCGTGGGTATCGAAGCCGTTGCGGCCGCACCGCGGACAGGAGACGATCACTATTCCGCGCCCCGAGCCGCCCCTGCCCGTGGAATCGGCCACGGCGCCGAGTATTTCCCGGCCCGCGAGCACCTCGCTCTCCATCGTATCGGAGAGGGAGACGCGGATCGTGGCCCCGATGCCTTCGGCGAGGAGTGCGTGCAAGGCGACCGCGTTGCGGACGATGCCGGGAATGAGGGGGCCCGCCTCCGTGACGCCGAGGTGCAAGGGCACGTCGCGCCGGGAAGCGAGGAGCCGGTTCGCCTCCAGCGTGTCCGCGATGGACGACGCTTTCATGGAGACGAGGACTTCGGTAAAACCCAACTCGTCGAAGACGCCGAGCTCCCGCTCGGCCGCGGCGACGAGGGCCTCCGCCCTGGTCGCCGTTCCCGCCTCGACCCCGCGTCGGAGATCCTGGGGTAGGCTCCCCGCGTTGACCCCGATCCGTATGGGCACGCCCTTGGCGGCGGCCTTGGCGACGACGGCTTCCACCTTGGCGCGGGAGCCTATGTTGCCCGGATTGATGCGGATCTTGGCTATCGGAAAATCGAGGCAGCGGAGGGCGATCTCATGATCGAAATGGATATCCGCCACGAGCGGCAGGGAGACGCGGGAAGCGAGCTCGCCGAGGACTTCGGCCGCGGCGAGGTCGGGAACCGCGAAGCGGAGGACGGAACAGCCGAGGGCGCGCAGTTTCGCCA
>JAEWSV010000607.1 GCA_023398155.1 Spirochaetota bacterium | reverse complement strand
TCTTTGGACCGCTCAGCCTTCGTGGCTCGTTTCAGGGCCGGCCGCGGCCGGATCGTTCAGGCCATTCCTTCGGCGACAATCCGGGCCTGATCCCGAAGGTCTTCTACTTCCTTGATCCAAAAAGGCCGATTCCCCCATTCGGGGAAGGACTCGGAGAACCCGGCATCCGATCGCTGGCGCGCTTGCCATGCGAGATAACCGATCATGCGCATGAATCGGAGGGGCTCCACGAGCTCGATTTGGGTCCGGTCGAAGGGCTGCGTTTCCTCGTACCCTTCGAGCATGAGCGCGAGTTCGCGGCGCGATTCCGCGAGGCGGCCGGGGAGGAAGAGCCAAAGGTCTTGGACGGCGGGACCCATCGCCATATCGTCGAAATCGATGAGCGCCATATCGGCATATCCGGTTCCGCCCGTATCCGTTCCGGCGCCGCGGCTGCGGAGCAAGTTGCCCCGATGCAGGTCGCCGTGGATGCGATGGAAGGGAATGTCCCGGAACGAGGGCGCGATGAGGTCGAGCGTCGCCGCGCAGACTTCCTGGAAATCCGAGCGGAGATCCGGGTGCACGAAGCCGCCGTCCAGGAGCAAGCGCGCCGCGTCGCCTGTCTTTTCAGGATGGACGAGGGGCCGCGCGGGCGCCGGCCGACGGCGGCCGACCGCGTGCGTTTCCGCGATGAGCCTGCCGAGGGCGATCCAATCATCGTCCTTTTCCGGTTCCCAGCCGCGGCCGGCGACTAAGGGAAAGAGGGCGAAGAAGTAGACGCGTTCGGCGCCCGCATCCACCTCCGCGACGCTCGCGCTCAACGTTTCGCCTTCGCCGTCGGCGATGATCCGCGGAACGGGAAGGCCCGCTTCCGCGCACTCGGCGATGAACGCGTGCTCCTCGCGGATGGTTTGCTCGGTCCAGCGGCCGGGGCGGTAGAATTTGGCGATCACCTTGCGGCCGTCCGCGGCGGTGAGCCCGTAGACCCGGTTCACGTAACTCGGATAGCGAACCAGAGTTCCGTCGACGGCGACGCCGAGCACCGCCTCCGCCGATTCGGCGATGAGGTCCGGAGCCAGGAGGGAAAAATCGCTGAGGGATTCGTTTCCGGCCGCTCCGATCATGTGGCCACGGGGCTCTGGATCTCGCTCTCCGCGAGGGACTTGAGCTTGGTGTATTGCTCGTTGAGCCGTGCCGTACGCGTGTTGAGCCGGTCGAGCCGCTGCGCGAGCAGGCGCGCGAGGAAGATTCCGTAGTGCGGATTCCGCTTGATGAGATCCACGAAGGCCTGTTTCGATACCTTGATGACCTTGCCTTCGTCCTTCGCGACGACGGTGGCGGAACGCTGGTTGGAGAGTAGGAACGACATCTCGCCGATGAACATGTCGTCCGGTGTCAGGTACGAGACGTACTTGTTGCCCGAGAAAACGTAGAACCGGCCGGACACGATGTAGTAAAGATAATCCGAGCTTTCCCCTTCGCTCACGACGACCTGTCGCGGCTTGAAGGTCACTTCCTGTTGGTCGCTGAATATGGAAGGAACGATATTGGCAGAGTCCTTCTGGTGGGTGACGGTGAAGGAAACTTCGTTGCCCTTTTCGTTGTAGGCGAGCTCTTGGACGTATCCGCCTGCCATGCGGATACCCATGCCGTGAAGACCCGGTTTGATCTCGGCGGAGATGCGGGATCTCCAGTCGAAGCCGTCTCCCTCGTCGGCGATGACGAACCGGGACGTTTCCGGGCTGATGGTGTAGGAGAGGTGGACTTTGCGGCGCGCGACGGTGGGTATCTTCTTCTTCTCCCGGATGAGATCCATGGTATTGTTGCCGGCCTCGAGCCAAGCGCTTTTCTCGTCGTAGGATATCTTGCAGTTTCCGTGCTCTATCGCGTTCACGAGCAGCTCTTGAAGGGATATGTGGAGCTTCACCTTGTCCTCGCGGTTCACGAGGTTCGCGTTGAACAAGTAGTTCGTCACCATGTTGGTGTAGACCACGATATCGAGGGGGTCGTTATCTATCACGAAGGTGCCGGATATCTTGCGGAGGAGGTGCTGTTGCATCCCGCGCTGGAACAGGAACTGCTTATTCCGGACGAGGATGCGGAGGAGCCGCTCGACCCCGTCGGCGAATTCGCAGCGGCGCAATACGGCGATGACGTTCGTGTCCTTGAGGCGTTCCTGGATCGCCGTGTCGTCGTCCTCGCTGTGGACCGCCACGAGGCCGCCGTAATGGAGCCACGGGTCCTCCCGGATGGCGTCGACAACGGCGAACGCGTCCTCGGTGGTCTCCAGCCCGGAGGAAAAATCGATGATCTTCATCTCGGGCAGTTCGTATTTCAGGTATTCCACCACCGCATCCTTGCCGCGTAGGAAGACGAGGTGTACTTCGTCTTGAATGGGCTGAGCGGCGTCACGGAGTGTATTGATGAACGACGGATCCGAACTTACCACGGGCACATGTATCATCGAATTTTCTCCTTCGATTTATTCGGCACGCAGAGGCGGTCGTTATAGCACCTTTTATGATAAGCTTACCACATGCGGGAACGAGAATGGGTAGTCGAAGCGGGAAAACCCTTGCCGCTCGGGGCGGAACTGACCGAAGAGGGCGTGAATTTCTCCCTATTCTCCCGGCACGCCACCGCCGTTACGATCGCGCTGTTCGATAGCCCGCTCGGCCCCGGACCGATCGAAGAGATACATCTCGATCCGCACAAGAACCGGACCGGCGATATTTGGCACTGCCATATCCGCGGTCTCGGCGCGGGGGCCCTGTACTTGTATCGCGTGGACGGTCCCTACATCCCGGAAAAAGGGTTCCGCTTCAATCCGCATAAGATGGTATTGGATCCCTACGCCAAAGCGCTCACCGACATTTCAGCCTGGGACATTACGGCTGCCATGGGTTTTAATCCGAACCTGCCGGACGGCGACCTTTCCTTTTCCTATGAGGACGATGCTCCGCTGCATCCGAAGTGCGTCGTGGTCGACGATTCTTTCGATTGGCGCGGCGACCGGCCGCTCAACTACCCCCTCCGGTTCAGCGTCCTCTACGAGACCCACGTGCGCGGACTCACGGTCCATCCCAGCGCGGAAGTCGCTCACCCGGGGAC
>JAEWSV010000557.1 GCA_023398155.1 Spirochaetota bacterium | reverse complement strand
GCGAAGAGGGCTACCAGGGTGGTCCCGACGAGCGCGGTCCCGCTCCGCGCCGCTTTTCGTTCTGTCGACATACGATGCTCCTTTTGATGCGTTGTTCCGCGGCTCCCTTCGTTGACGTAGCGACCCTCCGCGGTTCGCTACGTCGGCGATCAATCCGGATCGAACGTCAGGGAGGCCGTTCCCGCTTCCAGCTCGATCGCTCCATCATTCGTTTCCAGTACGGCGCGGCCGTAGCCGTCCACGCCGCGGAAGCGGCCGCGGTCGCGCGGGAGTCCGCGCTCCTCGTCTCCATGGGAGGCCTCAGTCACGACCGCCGCCGCCCCGCGCCCTTCAGCCAGCGCGTTCCAGGCGGCTACGAGGCTGGCGTCCTCGGCCCCGATACGGTCCGGTCCTTCGAGTTCGTTCAGTATGGCCGCGAGGAGCCTCCTACGCGATAGCGGGCGGCCGACGATCGCCGCGCAGCTCGTCGCCCGTTCCGGGCGAGGGGCGTTGTTCACGTTGATGCCCACGCCGGCGCAGATCCACCGGACGCGGTCAGCCTCTCCGCGGAGTTCGGTGAGGATGCCCGCTACCTTCCGGCCGCGGACATAGACGTCGTTCGGCCAGCGCAACCGAGCCTCGGCGCCCACCGTCGCGGCCACGGCCCGGGCAACGGCGATCTGGACCGCCATCCCCGTCCTCGCGTAGCGTTGGATGGCCTGTCCGCCTCCCAATACCAGGGTGAAGAAGAGGCCCCCGTCATCCGAGTCCCAGCTTCTTCCGACCCGCCCTCTCCCCGCGCTCTGCCTCTCCGCCACGGCGACGGTTCCCGTTCCGCTCCCGCGGTCGGCGAGTTCGGACGCCCGGTCCATGGTGCTTCCGGTCTCCGTCCAATGCCGGAAACGGCCTTCGCGTCCGGGAAATTCCCAGGGATAAAGAAAATCGTCGGGAGCGGCCGGATCGAGCCGGTAGCCTGCGCTATCCGCGGAAACGGCGTAACCCGCCTCCCGAAGCGCCTCGGCTGCTTTCCATACCGCGACCCTGGATACCCCCGCGTCTCCGGCCAAGCGTTCGCCGGAGATGGGTTCTCCCGCGAGCTCGCGCAAGCGGCCGAGTACGATCGCTTTAGTTGACGGCGCTTCCGGAATATGGTTAACCATTTCAAAAACATGGTTAACACCCGATCACAAAAATGTCAAGACGGCGTCCTCGTCGCGCCGCGCTTGGTTCAAATCCCCCTTCTGAGAACGCCGACCGCGCGGTACGTCGCGCGGGCTCGGCAGGCGATGAGCGCCGTGAGGACGGCGGCGAGGAGTTTCGGGAGCCAATCTCCGAGGAGGAAGTACGTCGTCGGCGTTGCGGATCGTTGGACGGGTACGAGGACGGCGAGGGCGTCTTCGGTAAAGAGGGGGAGCGAGACGAGCGTCCTGCCCTCGGCGTCGACCACCGCGGTCACGCCGCCGTTGGTCGCGCGCACGAGGACTCTTCGGTTCTCTATCGCCCGGAAACGGGAGACGACGTAGTGTTGGGTCTCCGCGGAGACCGTGCGCGACCAGGAGTCGTTCGTGATGTTGATGAGGAGGTCGGCGCCGCCGCGGAAAAAGTCGGCGCAAACGTCGGCGAAAGCGTCCTCAAAGCAGATCGGTACGCCGAACCGCAGCGGCCTACCGGAAGGCGTAGGGATCTCCATTACCGTCGCTTCCGTTCCCATCGTCCAGCCGCTCTCGAGTCCGACGACTTTCTGGATGAAGTTACGCATCCACGCGAACTCCCAGAACGGTATGGCCTCGGCGAAGGGCACCGGGTGCCGTTTGGCGTACGAAAAGGCGACCTGGGCGTCGCTGCGTATAAGGATAGCCGAATTGGTCGCCTCGTAGGTATCCCAGTTCAGGATTTCGGGCGCGCCGGCGAGCAAGGGCGTTCCCGTTTCTTTCAGGAAGGGGATGAGGGGATCCCCCTTGGGGTTCTTACGGAAAAAAGGTCGATATTCGGCGAAGGGCCGCCGGAGCACCGTCTCCGACCAGGCGATGAGCGCGGGCCGATCGATGGAAATCCCGTTGGAGAGCGCCGCCTTGCCTTCCCTGAAATCCTGCATCCCGTTCCGGGTGAGCGAGATGAGCGTTCTCAGGGACCTGATTTCTCCGCCGGAAATCCAGGAATCGCCGTTGTGTTGCACCAATACCATGGGGACCCTATCAACGACTGGCGTCGGATCGCCGAGTCTCCACGCGCCGTAGACGGCGAACCATACGACTATGGAGCAGGCGACGGCCGCGGCGCGTACGGCCGGCATGGCCGCAACGACCTTCATGAGCGGCATCGTCGCTGTCCGGGTGGCCGCCGTCGATATATCTGACGCCGCAGTCCCTCTTGCGGAATTCGCCGCGGAGCGGAGAGCCGGCAGAGCGCGATCGAATTCCGCGAGGACCGCGTTGCAGAGCGCGAGCAAGAAGCTGAGGCCGTATACGCCCGTCGCGTCGGCGATTTGGGTCAGGACGGGGATATCGTTCACCGCGAGGGCGACGAGGCCCCACGGATACCCGAGGAAACCGACCGACTTCTGCCATTCCCACACCGTCCATGCCGCGGCGAGGATGAAGGGCCGCAGCGCGTCGGCTACGTCCCGGCCTCCGGTACCGAGCGGAGCTCCCTTTCGTCCTACGGTGAGGGAAAGTTCCCGCAGGAAGGGGGCGATGATGAGGTGGAGAATCCCGTAGGCCACGCTCGTGCTACCGATGGTCCAGACGGCGAAGTCTTGGAAGAAGAAGAGCCAATAACTGGAGAGCGCGTGGGATGCCGCGCCGAAGACGAAACCGGCGAGCGCAGCCTCCCTGCGGGAAGAGGTACGGCCCAAGGCCGCGAAATACGGGGCGATACAAAAAAAGCCGACGATGGCGTTACCGTACGGGGCAAGCTCGTTAGGAAGCGCGAACGCGAGCAATAAGGCGGAAACCGCCGAGGCTATCACGGGCATGATTCGCATTGTAGCAAATATTTTCGATTGAATAATAGCCGCTTATATCTTATTATGAAAAGGAAAAAGAGCAGCACCGGGGGCGTGAACGTATGAAGGACATCGGGCCGATCCATCGTGAGGAATACGAGACCGACGCCGATCGTTCCGATCCCATCGTTATCGCGGAGGCGCCCGGCCGCTTGCATCTACTCGGCGAGCACGGCGAAGCAGGCGCCGGCCTGCGGCTTTCGGCGGCAGTCAACCGCTCCGTCCACGTCGCGGTGAGCGCCCGTAAGGACAGCTCGCTCAGGTTCTACGCCGCCGACCTCGGCGAGCGCAAGCGGACCACCCTCATAAACCTCAAATACAAACGCGAAGATCGCTGGGCTAATTTCATCAAACTGGCGGTGCACGCGTTCGCGGAGCGCGGTTATCCGGTGAAGGGCTTCAATTTTACCCTCATCGGGGATATCCCGCAGCAGGTCGGACTCGCCTCTTCGGCTGCCATAGAAATCGCCTCCGCCGTGGCCCTGCGCAAGCTCTACGATCCCGAACTGGGAGACCTTGAGCTCGTCGCTCTCCTTACGGAGGCCGCGCAGAGTTTCTTCGGCCGCTCTGAGAACGCCATAGACCACCTCGTGGCCCTCTCCGCGAGCGTAGATCGCTTCCTCATCGTGGATGAGCGGACCAACGGCGTTCGGCTCGTGACTCCTCCTTTTAAAGGCTACCGCATCCTGCTCACCGACTCGCGGGTGCCGCGGTTCGGCGTGGAGGGAGAGCTCAAGCAGCGGAGGGCCGACATCAAGCGCGGCCTGGATCTGCTCTCGCGCAAGCGCGAAGGCGCGAGTTTCCGCGATTTCGAGATAGAAGACCTCATGGAGTCGATGGGCGCGCTGCCGGAGCAGATCAGGCGCCGGTGCATACACGTGGTCCAGGAATTGAACCGGGTGACGGACGCGGAGGAGGCGCTCAAGAAGGGCGATCTCGCCGCCTTCGCCAAGCTCGTCTACCATTCGCACGAGAGCCTGCGGGACCTTTACGAAGTCTCTTGTCCTGAGATAGACTGGCTCGTGAAGCGGGCTCAGGAAATTGAAGGCGTGCTCTGTTCCCGCATGACGGGGCAGGGGTTCGGCGGCTGCACTTATACGATAGTGGCCGAAGGATCGGTCGCCGAATATCGGCGGCGGCTCGAGGATTACGAGCGCATCTTCGGCTTCAGGCCGATCATACACGAGGTCTCCGGCGCCGGCGCCGCCCGCCTCATTTGAGGACGCATGCGCATTCTACTGACCAACGACGACGGCATCGACTGCGAGGGCCTCGTAACGCTTAAAAAGGCGCTGGAAGCGCGCGGCGAACACGAGATTTTCACCCTCGCGCCGGACGGAAACCGTTCCGGCGTCTCCCATTCGATTACTTTACACGGTCCCATCCGCCTCGTGCAGCGCGGCGAACGAGAGTGGGCCTGCTCCGGAACTCCGGCGGATTGCGCGATCGTGGCCGCCCTCGGCGGTCTCCCGTTCAAACCCGACCTCGTCGTTTCCGGCATCAACGTCGGACCGAACATCGGTACGGACCTCGTCTATTCAGGTACCGCGGCCGCGGCGCGGCAGGCGGCGCTCCACGGCATCCCTTCAGTCGCTCTCTCGCTGGCGGCGTACGGACCTCCCTACCATTGGGAAAAGGCCGCGCTCTTCTCCGCCGAGCGGATCGATGAACTTTTTTCTCTATGGGTTAACGATATATTTATCAACGTGAACATACCGAACGACCCGACCGGCGCCAAGGGAATCGTCCGGGCCTTTCCTTCCCGGCGTCGATATAACGACACGCTCGCGGTCTTCCGCGCTCCCGACGGGAACGAATACTGTTTCATCGACGGCGGCAAGATCGATACGGAACCCGAGTCCGGATCGGACTGGGACGCCATCCTCAGAGGGTACGCCGCGGTGAGTCCCGTATTCATCCATCCGGTAGTGCGGCGGGACGTCTGCGAGGACGTACCCGATCACGCGGCGGCTTCCGCCAGGCCCGCTTCCGCCGCGTACGGATCGGACCGGGCGAGCTCGGTATCCGCGCGGGCGGACGGATAAGGAGCCGATCGTGGCGGGGAGCCTGCGCGAAGCCATCCGGCTATATAAAACGAAACGTTGGGATCTCGCCTTGGCCGAACTCCTGGAGGTCGACGGCGGGGCGGACCCCTCCGACAACGCGGATATCGCCTACTTCCTCGGCCTCTGCTATACCAAGCTCGGCCGCTATGACGACGCGCTGCTCTACCTCGAGCAGGTCGTGACTTCCGGAGCCGACCTCGTCCGCGCGTACCAATGCCGCATGGCCCTCGCGTACGTATATACGATCACGGGGCGTTCCCGCCTCGCCGAATTCGAGCTCAAGCAACTGGTGGACGCGGGCTACGAATCGGTCCAGATCTATTCGACGCTCGCGTATGCCTCCTGGCACCAGAAGCGCGTCGAACACGCGCTCGATTACTACGGGAAGGCGTTGAGCCTCGACGCGGAGAGCCCGACGCCGCTCAACGGACTCGGATACGTGCTCGTCGACAGCGAACGCGATCCGCGGAAGGGACTCGTCCTCTGCAAGAAGGCGGTAGACCGGAAACCGCAGAACCCCGCGTACCTCGACTCGCTCGGGTGGGCCCATTACAAGAACGGCGACATCCCTGAAGCCCGGACCTGGCTACGCCGGGCCTTGGATCTTTCGCCGCGGCAACCCGACATCATCAGCCACATGCGCGTCGTCGTCGGGGAGAGTCCTGCATGAAGTTCCGCCTCCGGATCGTCCTCGCCGCGTTCGCGATCGCCGTAAGCGCGCACGCCCAGCAGGCCGGCGCCGACCGCGCCTCGGTCCTCGCGCGGGAAGAATTCCGGCGCGGCGTCCAGGCCTATAACCGGTACGCGTTCAACGAGGCCATCCTCTCGTTCGAGAAGGCTCTTTCCTACAGGAACGGCGAGCCGCTCCTCTTGGACTGGCTCGGACGGGCTTATTATCGATCGGGGATCGAGGATACGGCGCTCCGGCAATGGCGGGCGGCGCTCGCGACGTACGATCCTACGAGCGCGGAAGGACTCCTCCTCGGAAGCCGCGTGGAGACCGTCGGTAATCGCCGTAGCCTCTATCCGGTACTCGACGGGAACGTCCGGTACGTGGAGGCCGGCCGTTATCCCGGCAAGAACGGGGAGATCACGGTTTACGGTAAGCCGACTTCCGTATTACCCCTCGGCGACGGGTCGGTATGGGTAGTGGCGTACGGGACGAACGAAGTCGTCCAGGTCGATCCGAACGGCATCGTCCGCCGGCGCCTCCGCGGTCCGGTCAATGGATTCGACCGGCCTTACGATATCGCGGTGGGCCTCGGCGGCCGGCTATACGTATCGGAATACCGGGGTTCGCGCGTCAGCATCCTGGACTCCCGGGGCGAATGGAAATCTTCCTTCGGCTCGAGCGGTCGCGGAGAAGGCCAGTTCGTCGGTCCGCAGAACCTCGCGACCGACGAGGAAGGGTACCTTTACGTGGTCGATTACGGAAACCGCCGCGTATCCAAGTTCGATCCCGACGGGAAGTTCGTGCTTTCCTTCGGCGGTAAGGCGGGAGGATTCTCCGGGCTCCGGACGCCGACGGGCATAGCTTCCC
>JAEWSV010000513.1 GCA_023398155.1 Spirochaetota bacterium | reverse complement strand
ACCTCAAGCTGGCCGCCGAGGTTCGCGTGCTGACCGGCGGCGACCACGTCATCGCCCTCGTTAAGTACGCCAAGATGGAAGCCGAGGCCGCTCCGGAAGCCGAAGCCGTCGCAGCCCCCGCGGCCGCCGCGGCCGCTCCCGCCGCGGGAGCCGCTCCCGCCGCGGGTGCCGCCCCCGCCGCCAAGGCCTAAGCATCAACCGCTCAAGCGATCGGCCGTCCGTTCCGTGGGGAACGGACGGCCGTTCCTTTTTCAGGATCTCGTATGGACGCCTTTGAAGAGGCGGTCGAGGAGGCTCTGGGCCGATGTCGGCACGGCGGGGTCCTCCTCGCGGCCGTATCCGGCGGAGCCGATTCCACCGCCATGCTGGTCGCCGTCGCGGCGCTCAGATCCCGGTTCGGTTTCGTCCTCCACTGCCTCCACGTAGATCATGGCATCCGTAGCGACGCGGAGTGCGCCGCGGACGCTGCCTTCGTCGTTTCCCTTTGCGATTCCCTCGACGTTCCCTGCAGCGTAGTCCGGATCGGCAGCGGCGTGATCCGCGCGGCCGCCGAGGCCGAAGGCTCAGGTCTGGAGGCCGCGGCGCGCGAGGCTCGCCGCGCGGCCTGGACCGAGGAAGCCCGCAAGCTGGGCGCCGGTCGCGTCCTGGTCGCCCATACCGCGGACGACCTTTTGGAGACGGCGTTGATCCGGTTCCTCAGGGGGGCGGGCCCCGCCGGCCTCGCCGCGATGACTGAGGAACGCGGCCTCGTTTTTAGGCCCCTCCTGTCGCGGACCCGCGCGGACGTCTTGGAGTACCTCGCGCGGAAAATGATGACCTTCAGGACGGACTCAACCAACGCGGATACCGCCTACTTCCGTAACAGGGTGAGACTCAAGCTGGTTCCGTTCTTAGATGCCGACTTTCCGCATTGGCGCGGAGCGGTCGCCGCGCTCGCCGAAACCCAGTCCGAGGCTGCGGCCTTCATCGCCGAGGAGAGCGCCGCCCGCGTATCGTGGCAGGGCGGTGAGCGCCTGTCCACGGACGAGGCCTCCTTTTTCGCGCAGAACGAAATCGTCAGGCAGGAGGCCGTCTTCGCCGCGGTCGACCGGTTGGCGGCCGCTCGAGAAGGCGCCGATGCCGGCCTATCCGCCGATGGCGTTCCCCGGCGTAAGGCCGAGCCGCGGCGCGCGGCCCTCCGGTCTTTCACGGGCGGGCTGGCGGCCGCGGCGGATCTCGGCGCCTACCGGGCCTGGCGCGCGGATGGCCGCGTACTCGTGGAGCGCTGGCGCGCTCCCGGCGCCCGGCGGGGCTTCGCCGTCGTCGTCCGCAGTCCGGGCGATTATCGGGCCGGATCGTTCATCGTCTGCGCTCGGGAGAAAGTAGCGAGCGGAGTGGGTTTCTCGGCCCGTCTTCCCTTCGTCTTACGAAACGCGGCGGCCGGAGACCGTATCGGGAGCGGCGGAAGAGTCGTTCGCATGGCTCGGATAGCCGCCGATTGGGGAGCCTCGCGAATGGACGAGATCGTCGTAGCCGAAGACTCGCTCGGTATCGCGGCTGTCTTCTATCCCGGGAGCGGAGGCGTCAAACTCATGCTCCGGGACGGCCGAAACGAAGGGCCGGGCTATGCGGATTTCGTTTTCTTTTCTATATTGATTCAACGGGGGTACTATGCCTAACGACCAAAACGATAAAACTCCGCGCCCGCCGATGAACGGAGGCGCCGCTAGCCGCTTCGCCCTCGTCTTTTTCCTCATCGTCGTCGGTCTTTTTACGGCCTATTTCATGAGGTCCGAGACGCCCGCTACCCAGGAGATCCCCTATTCTTCGTTCTCCACCTACCTGGAGCGCGGAGAGGTCGACGCGGTAAAGATCCTCGACGGGGACTCCATCGAAGGAACTCTGAAAGGTTCCTCCGGGGAGACCGGCCACTTCCGTACCCGTATCCCCTATCAGGATCCCGAGCTCCTCCCGATCCTACGCAGCAAGGGCGTCAAGGTTTCCGGCTCGGTGAGCGGCATCACCCCCATGCGCATCCTCCTCGAATTCCTTCCCTGGATCATCGGTTTCGGCTTCATCTGGCTCATGTTCCGCAACGCCCAGGGCAACGGAAATAAGGCGTTCCAGTTCGGCAAGAGCCGCGCCAAGCGCTACCTGGAAGCGAACAAGCGCATCACCTTTTCCGACGTGGCCGGGCAGGAGGAAGCGAAATACGAACTGCAGGAAGTCGTCGCGTTCCTCAAGAATCCGCAAAAATTCACCAAGATGGGAGCCCGCATCCCCAAGGGCGTGCTCCTGGTCGGTATGCCGGGTACCGGAAAGACGCTCCTGGCCAAGGCCGTCGCAGGAGAAGCCGGCGTCGCGTATTTCCACATGTCCGGTTCGGATTTCGTGGAGATGTTCGTAGGCGTGGGCGCGAGCCGCGTCCGCGACCTCTTCGAGCAGGGCCGTAAGAGCGCCCCGTGCATCATCTTCATCGACGAACTGGACGCGGTGGGCCGCACGCGCGGCGCCGGTTACGGCGGCGGCCACGACGAGCGCGAGCAGACCTTGAACCAGATGCTCGTGGAGATGGACGGATTCGACTCAAAGGACGGCGTCATCGTTTTGGCCGCCACGAACCGGCCCGACGTCCTCGACCCGGCCTTACTCCGCCCCGGCCGTTTCGACCGGCAGGTTGTCGTCGCCATGCCCGACATCAAGGAGCGCGAGGCCATACTCCGCATCCACGCGGCCAAGATTCCGCTCGCCCAAGACGTGGATTTCGCCCGGATCGCCAAGGCGACCCCGGGCACGAGCGGCGCGGATCTCGCCAACCTCGTCAACGAGGCGGCCCTCTTCGCGGCGCGCAAGGACAAGGGCGGCGTGGATATGGGCGATTTCGAGGAGGCGCGCGACAAAGTCCTCATGGGCGTGGCCCGTAAGTCCATGGTGATCTCCGAGAAGGAGCGCCGGATGACGGCCTACCACGAGGCCGGCCATTCCCTCTTGCACTATTACCTCAAGAACGCGGACCCGCTCCACAAGGTGACCATCGTGCCCCACGGCCGGGCGCTCGGGCTCGCTATGTCCCTGCCCGAAGAGGATAGCTACAGCCGCACGAAGGGATGGATCGAGGATCGCATCACCATAATGTACGGCGGCTGGGCCGCCGAGAAGCTCTTCTATAACGAGACCACCACCGGCACGAAGCAGGACCTCCAGCAGGCCTCGGAACTCGCGCGCCGCATGACCTGCGAATGGGGTATGGCCGAAGAGATCGGACCGATCGCCTACGGCCAGGAGGACGAGCCCATCTTCATCGGCAAGGAGATTGCGCGCCACAAGGACTATTCCGAGGACACCGCCCGCCGCATCGACGTTGCGGTGAAGGAAGTCCTGGACCGTTGCCGAAAGGCCGCCCAAAGCATCCTTGAGGATCATAA
>JAEWSV010000512.1 GCA_023398155.1 Spirochaetota bacterium | reverse complement strand
AGCGGGCGCCTGACGGGGGAAGACCGAGCGGGCGCCTGACGGGGGAAGACCGAGCGGGCGCCTGACGGGGGGGAGACCTAGCGGGCGGTGGGGTGGCTGGGAGGTGATGCGTATCCCCGGCAGGGGAGGAATCGCTCCATCGGCTAATGCGGGACGCGCGCTGTTCGAAACGTGACAGGGCGGGGGTGCGTGTATGAAAACGGCCCGGTTCCACCCGGGCCGTTTTCATACGCACGGGCCCCCGCCCTGTGACGCCAACTGCGCGCGTCCCGTTGCCGGATGGAGCGCTTCAGCTCGTCTTGAAGCGGGCCATACGGTCGGTCACCGCGGCGATGCCGTCGCGGTTCTTCACGGCGAGATCGGCCGCAACGGTCGAGGCGGACGAGACTTCCGAGGCGCCGGAGGCGATTTCGGTCATGCTCCGCTCGATTTCGACGCTGGCGTTGAGGAGCCGCTCCATCTCTCCCTGCACGGCATCGGCGCCGTCCACCATCTCGTCGGCGTTCCGGCGAACCTCGGCGGTCACTTCGTTGATGAGATTGAGCGAGTCCAGGACCTGGGCGGATCCGGCGGACTGTTCGGTCATGGCCAGCTTTATCTCCTCCTCCAGATCGTGGAGCCGCCGGATCTGATCGACCACATCGGTGAAACTCGAGGAAGCCTCGCCCGAGGAGGAGACGACGCCGGCGATCGCGGTCGATATCTCGCGCACGTCGGCGGCGATGGCTTTGGACTGCCGGGCCGAATTCTCGGCCAACTTACGGATCTCGTCGGCGACCACCGCGAAACCGCTCCCCGCGTCTCCGGCGTGCGCGGCCTCGATCGCGGCGTTCATTGCCAGGAGATTCGTCTGAGAGGCGATGGAGGCGATGAGCGCGTTCGCGTCCCGCAGCCGATCCGAGCGGGAAGAGATGTCGCGCACCTCGCCGAGTACCTTGTCCAGCAGACCCCGCCCCGCGTCCGCCGCGCCGACGAGCTTGAGGTACTCGTCTCCCATGCGCTCAACGTTCCGCGTGACCGATTGGACGTTGGCCACCATCTCTTCTATCGATGCCGAGGAATTCGCCACGCTTTCCGTCTGACGTTCGATGAGGGTCACGAGGTTCCGCAAATTCTCCGCTATTTTCCGTACCGTGGCGTCGGATTCGACGGCGCCCGCGCTTTGGTCCTCGGTGCGGCGCTTGACGCTGGAGACGTTCGCGCTGATCTGGACGGCGGCCGAAGCCGTCTCTTCCATGACGGCCGACAGCTCGGTCCCAACGTCGGAGAGGGCGGCCGCGACCGCCTTCACGTCCACGACGATGCCCCGCAGCGCCTCCTGGAACCCGTTGAAGTGTCCCGCGAGTTCTCCGAGTTCGTCCTTCGAATCGACTTCCATGCGTCGCGTGAGGTCGCCGCCGCCCTTCTCTATCTCGGCGAGGGAGGTAGAGACGGCGCGGGCGGTCCGGGCGATGCCCCGTATCGTCAGCAGCGCGTAGAGCGCCGCCGCCGTATACCCGAAGGCCGCGATCAAGGTGGTGATGACGGCGGAGCCGAGCGCCGCGCGCCGCTCCCTGCGGGCGCGTTGAAGGACGGCTTCCGCCTCCGCGGTGATGACCGCGGCGCACTCATCGATGAACGCGGTCGTCCGATCGAAGAAGGCGGCGGAATCGATACCGTAGCCGCCGACGGCTTGACGGGAGAAAACCGTCCGGACCGCGCTCTCCGCCGCCCGGCGCGCGGGATGCTCCCGCAGGCTCCGCAGAGGATCTTTACCCGCCTGGAGGATCACGGCCGCGGAATCGATGTTAGCGGTCAAGTGGGATGAGAATTCAAGTAAGGCGGACGCCTCCTCCAGCGTGGTGGGCCCGTCGATCGTCGCGAGGGGAGATACCCGGGATCGGATAAGGTCCGCGGCTTCTTTCGCGTCCTCAAGGATGACTACGGAGGCGACCGCGCCCGAAAAGCTCGTCGATCTCTCCCTTTCGGCGATCGCGGGTCCGAGGGCCATGACGTTCTTGATGACCTCGGTGTAGAGATCGCGGAGCACCGTCGCCCTATCGGAGCCCGCGTTCGCGCGGCTCCGCAGATCGGAATAGCGCTCCTGCGCCGACATCGCCGCGGCCTTCACCTTTTTTTCTATATCTATGCCGGCGAGGCGGCCGAGGAAGGCTGCGCCCGCGGCGTCGGTACGACCCCGCTGGTCGCGGAGTTCGGCGGCGGGGCCCATGCCTCCCACCGCGATCGCGCTCATGACGAGGCCGGTCAGGCTCCGTTCCCGCTGCAACTCGTTGACCAGCGCGGACGAATATTTTAGGAGCTCCGCGTCCGCGGCGCTCCTGGACAGGGAGCGCAGGTTCGTCATGTTGGTGAGGACGAGATTCAATACGAACGCCATGCCGATCAGGATGGAGATAGTTATCGGGACCGTCAGCTTCTTGCGTATTGAATGCAACTCGAATAAATGAAGCATACTCGATGATAGACCCGTATTCCGCTAAACACAATGACTTCTATATAGAGCTTTACTAGATGGAAGCGTCTTGACGCGGTACCTTAGCGGCGTTAGCATGTACTACATGTCGGCTGAAGATGTCAGTACATCGAAAGCGACGCTCGTCTATCGCTGGCTCAGGACGGAGTTCGAGGCGGGGCGGATAGCGCTCGGGGAGCGATTGCCTTCGGAGAACGAACTATGTCGGCTATTCGGCGCGTCGCGGCCTTCGGTGCGGCTCGCGACGGCGCGCTTGGCGCACGAGGGCCTCGTACGAACGGAACGGGGGAAGGGAACGTTCCGCGTAGGACCGAACCGGTCGTCCTCGCGCGACGTCGCTATCGTGTTGCCCTATTTGACCTCGTATATCTACCCGGAAATCATATCCGCTGCGTCGCGGGCGTTCGGCGACCGGGGGTACCAAACCCTCATCGATTGCTCCGAGGGCGGCGCGGACGCCGAGCGGGCGATCCTCGAGCGCCTCAAGGAACGGCGGCCGGCGGCGATAGCGGTCTCGCCGATCCAGCGCGTTCCGGCGCGCGAAGAAAGGAAAGCCGAACGCGCCGGAGCCGAACGAAGATTGGCGTTGCTCCGCGATATGCGGGACGCGGGGACGGCGGTAGTGCTCCTCGATAATACGCTGGGCGACGAGACCTTCTCCTCCATCGTCATCGACGACTACGGGGCCGGCCGAAGGGCCGCGGAGCTCCTCCTATCGCGGGGTTTCGTTTCGCCCGCTATCGTCTGGTGGGCGGGGCACGCGCCGTTCCACGAACGGCGGCGGGGCTTCGCGGACGCGTTGGCCGAGCAAAAGATCGGCCCCACCGCTCTCCGCGAACTCCGGTTGGACGACGAGACGGGAGCGGAGCGGGCCGCGGCGCTGACGGCCTTCCTGGGAAGGCAGGCCGAGAGTCCGGCCGCCGTTTTCTGCACGAACGACGAACTCGCCTTCGACCTCCGATCCGTCGCGATCGCGGAGGGTTTACGTATTCCGGAAGACCTTTCGCTCATCGGCTTCGACGATTCGCCGCTCGCCCGGCTCGACGAGGTCTCCCTCTCTTCCTTCGCCTATCCGTCCCGCTACATCGGGGAGCGGGCCGCTATCACGCTCATCGGTATGATCGAGGGGAACGCGGGCTTCGCCCGAACCTCGATTTCCATAGAACCGGTCCTCGTCGAACGAGGATCGGTACGCGCGAGGAGTACGTCATGAAAGATCCCCTGCACCCGGGCCGCGCCTGGGAGACGCCCGAACTCACCAACAAGAACCGGCTTCCGATGCGTAGCCTCCTGTATCCGTTCCCGACCGCCGGCGCTGCAGTAGCCGACGCCGCCGCGGGTCCGGCCGGCCGCGCGGCGAAGGGCGGCCTCCCCGCCGGAACGCCGTGGGTCCTATCCTTGGACGGAGACTGGCGGTTCGCGCTCGCGCCGAACCCGGAAGCGCTACCGGCTGCCTGGGCCGATCCATCCTTCAACGACGGGAATTGGGGGACTGTTTCCGTGCCCGGTTCTTGGTCGCTCCAGGGTTACGACAACCCGCACTATACCAACGTGGTCATGCCCTTCGGTAACGTACCGCCGTCCGCTCCCCGGACGAACCCTACGGGATTGCACCGCCTGCGCTTCAGCCTTCCCGCCGGTTGGGAGGGACGCCGCGTCGTGCTCCGCGTCGGCAGCGCGGAGAGCTTCCT
>JAEWSV010000487.1 GCA_023398155.1 Spirochaetota bacterium | reverse complement strand
TCATCGCGCCGCTCATGACGCCGGCCTACGGCGCCATGGCCATCTTCACCGCGATGGCGAGCTGGAACAACTTCCTGTGGCCCCTCATCGTGCTCCGCACGGGCAACATGTTCACGCTGCCGATCGGACTCAACAGCCTCCTGAGCCCGTACGGCAACAACTACGACATCTTGATCACGGGCGCCGCCACGGCGACGATCCCCATCATCGTCATCTTCATTTTCTTCCAACGCTACTTCATCGCCGGTATGACCTCCGGCGGCGTGAAAGGCTAGATACCGAGCGCGCCGAAACCGCGTCGCGAGAGGAGAGAGTTTCCATGAAAAGCAGCATCATACTGGACCGAGCGTTCCGCAAAGCCGTCGTCGACGAGCGACTCTTCGGATCCTTCATCGAACACCTGGGCCGAGCCGTGTACGGCGGCATCTACGAGCCGGGCCATCCGCAAGCGGATAAGCGCGGCTTCCGCAAAGACGTGCTCGCGCTCATCGACGAGCTCAAGGTTCCCGTGATCCGGTATCCGGGCGGCAACTACGTCTCCGCTTTCCGCTGGGAGGATTCCGTCGGACCGGTCGCCGAGCGGCCGCGGAGACTCGACCTGGCCTGGCGGTCCACCGAACCTAACGAGTTCGGGCTCAGCGAATTCATGAAGTGGGCCAAGGCGGCCGGGACCGAGACCATGATGGCCCTCAACCTCGGCACGCGCGGCATCGACGCGGCGCGGAACCTCGTGGAGTATTGCAACCATCCGGGCGGCTCCTATTGGAGCGATCTCCGCAAGAAGCACGGGGACGCCGACCCCTTCGGCATCAAGCTCTGGTGCCTCGGCAACGAGATGGACGGCCCCTGGCAAGTCGGCCACAAGACGGCCGGCGAATACGGGGCCCTGGCTTCCGAGGTAGGCAAGGCGCTCAAGCTCTTCGACCCGAAGCTCGAGCTCGTGGCCTGCGGCAGCTCCAACGACCACATGCCGACCTTCGCCGAATGGGAAGCGACGGTCCTGGACCACTGCTACGACACGGTGGATTACCTGTCCATGCACTGTTATTACAAGAACCCGAAGGACGATCTCCCCACCTTCCTCGCGAGTTCGGTCGGCATGGACCGCTTCATCGGCCAAGTGGTCAACACCATCGACTACGTGAAGGCCAAGAAGCGGTCCAAGAAGACGATCAACATCTCCTTCGACGAATGGAACGTCTGGTTCCACTCCGAGGACCAGGACCGCAAGCAGGAGCCCTGGATCGTGGGGCCGCCGCTCCTTGAGGATATCTATACCTTCGAGGACGCCCTCGTGGTCGGCGGCCTACTTAACTCCCTGCTGCGCAACGCGGACCGCGTGAAGATCGCGTGTCTGGCCCAGCTCGTGAACGTCATCGCCCCCATCATGACGCGGAACGGCGGAGGGGCTTGGCGGCAGACCATTTACTGGCCCTTCTACTACGCATCTCGCTACGGCCGCGGCACCGTGTTGGATCTCCGCTGCGAAGCGCCGACCTACGATACGGCCGCCTACGGCACGGTTCCCTACGCGGATACCACGGCGGTTTGGCACGAGGATTCAGGCGAGATCGACCTCTTCGTCGTGAACCGGTCGCTGACCGAGAAGATGGAGATCGAGGCGCGGCTCGGCGGCTTCGCTACCGCGGGGAAGTCGTACCGCTGCGCGGAGCACGTGGAGCTCCGCCACGACGATATTAAGGCGACGAACACCGAGTCCGCCCCGGACAACGTCGCGCCGCGCCAAGTCGCGGTCGCCGCGAACGCGGTAGACGGCGAGCGCTTCACGGCCGTCGCGGGCCCCCTCTCGTGGAACCTGTTCCGCCTCGTTCCGCGCTGATTCCGTTCAGCTCAGGCGGCCGCTCGCGGGCGGCCGCCGTCTTCCCCCCGATCTCCCTTCGGAGGCCGAACATGGATATGAAGACCCCCAGGGCCGGCTTCATCGCAACGCTGGCCCTCGCCAGCCTCGCGTCGGCGATCATCTTCCCGAGTTGCGCACCCCGCGGCGGCCAGGCGAACCTCGACTTGTACGCGGAACCCTGGACGCTCTCCGGCGACCTGGGGGCGCACGATCCGGTCATCGCGGCCGAGGACGGGAAGTGGTACGTCTATTACACGGGGGTCGGCATACGGAGCAAGGTCTCCGCCGACGGCCGCGCTTGGCAGGAAGGCCCCTCCCTCATCGACAAGCTGCCGGCCTGGGTGGGGGAGTACGTGCCGACGACGAGCCGTAACTTCTGGGCGCCGGACGTAGCGCGGGTGAAGATCGGCGGGAAGGATCGATGGGCCCTCTTCTATTCGGTATCCGGCTTCGGCAAGAATAGGTCCGTCATCGGCCTCGCGACCAACGAAACGCTGGACAGCGCCTCCAAGCGGTATGCCTGGAAGGATGAGGGGCCGGTCGTCTCGTCCAAGATGGGCGACGACTACAACGCCATCGACCCCGCCTACGTCGAGGACGAAGAGGGCAGCCCTCATCTCGTCTTCGGCTCCTTCTGGGACGGCATCAGGCTCGTCGCCCTGGACAAGGCCACGCTGAAACCCGCCGCCGACGCCGAGCTCCTCCCCCTCGCCCGCCGCGGGGGCGTCGGCGCGATCGAGGCGCCCTACATCGTCCGGCGCGGGAAATGGTACTATCTTTTCGTCTCCTTCGACTTCTGCTGCAAAAAAACCGAAAGCGATTACAAGATCGCCTACGGCCGCGCGGAGGCTCTGACCGGGCCGTATGTCGACAAGGCAGGCGTGCCGATGTCGGAAGGCGGAGGTACGATACTGGACGCCGGGGACGAACGGCGCAAGGGACCCGGCCACTGCGCGGTGTACCGGTCGGGAGACCAAGCCATCCTCGTGAACCACTTCTACGATGCCGGGAACCTGGGAAACGCTACCCTCCAGATACGCCCGCTCCGCTTCGATGAAGCCGGGTGGCCCGAATTGTAGGCTCGGACCGAGCCGAGCAGGCGCTGCGATCCATTTTCCTTTACGGAACAAAGACTTACTCCGCTTCACGACCGGAGCCCTCCGGAGGCATCAGGCATCGAGTTTTTCATATCCACTTATATTGATTCATATCAGCGATTTTTTGACAGTTGTATGATGTAGGCTTAGAATCCGAGCAGTCGAGTTGATTGTGGTTCCGATTGGGCGGCCATTGCCGTCCAAAACCGATAAGGAGGAGACACATGAAGAAGCGATTCTGGCTGATCGTATGTACGCTCGCCGTCTTCGGCGCGCTCGTGGCGTACGCCGACATCGATCCGAACAAGGAAATCATGCCGGGCGTCAACCGCGGCGACACGGTGATCGTCGAGGATCCCTCCGCGGCGATCATCAACCCCGACAACTTCAACCTGTGGACAACCTGGGCGGGCGGTAACGGCGGGTTCTCCAACGGCCTGCAGCAGCTCACCATGGACACGCTCTGGTTCATCGACCCGGACCAGGGCCTGAAGCACGGGACCGAGAAGGACAACACCTGGCACAACAGCCTCGCGGCCGAGCGGCCGATCTACAACAAAGACTTCACCCAAATGACGGCGAAGCTCAAGAAGGGCATTCTCTGGAGCGACGGGGTCGAGTTCACCTCGGCCGACGTCAAGTATACGGTGGAGATCCTGGCCCAGAACCCCAACGCCATCTTCGGCGCGTCCTTCAAGAAGCAGGTAGCCGGCGTCGAGACGCCCGATAAATACACGGTGGTCTTCAACCTGACGACGCCGAACAGCCGCTTCCACCGCAACTTCACGGTGCGCTGGAACGCGTGCTGGATCCTGCCCAAGCACCGTCTGGAGAAGGACCTGAAGCAACCGACCGATTTCATGGCCTACAACTTCAACCCGCCCCTCTCCATCGGCGCCTACGTGCTCAAGGACTACGACAAGCACGGCACCTGGACCCTCTGGGAGCGCCGCGCCGATTGGGACAAGACCTCCATCGCCGATTTCGGCAAACCGACGCCCAGGTTCGTCATGTATTACAGCGACCTTCCCAACGACAAGAAGGTCATCATGCAGACGAACCATGACCTGGACATGATCCACGAGGTCACGCCGGAGGGCATCATCTCCCTGGCGAAGAACAAGTGGGCGACCAACTGGTTCCAGGGATTCCCCTACGGGCACCCGGATCCCACCCTCATCGCGCTCCTCCCGAACTGCGCGAAGGAACCGTTCAGCAACGTCGACGTACGCTGGGCCCTCGCGCTTTCGCTGGACATGACCAAGCTGGCCCTGGCGAGCTACCGCGGCGCCATCACCATGTCGCCGCTCCAGTTCCCGCCCACGGGAACTTCGGCCAAATACTACTTCGATCCGCTCCAGTCCTTCCTCAAGGACCTGACCATCGACACCGGCAAGAACAAGGCCTACAAGCCCTACGACACCACGATCGCCAAGAAGATCGCGGACCAAGCCAGGCGGCAGTTCGGCGACGCGGTGCCCAAGGACGAAGCCCAAATCAAGGCTATGCTCGGCCAAGGCTGGTGGAAGTACGATCCCCAGGCGGCGGCCGACCTCCTCGTCAAGGCGGGCATGACCAAAAAGGGCGACAAGTGGTACAAGGCCAACGGCGAGCAGTTCAAGATCACCCTCTTCAACTTCAGCACGGCCAACCCGACCCTGCAGCGCCTCGGCACGATGGTCGGCGAGCTTTGGACCAACTTCGGCATCGAGACGACGGTCCTCTGGTCGCAGGACAACGGCACGAACTACAACCTCGGCCAGTTCGACGTGAACTTGTTCTGGAATATCGAGAGCTGGGGCGGCAACCCGGATATCAGCTTCTTCGCGGACAGCCTGCATTCCAGGTACAACAACCCGATCGGCGTCTTCCACTCGGGCCGCAACAAGATACGGTACGTGAACCCGGCGATCGACAAGATCATCGACCAGGTCAACATGACCGACTTCAACGACACCGAGGCGAACGCCAAGCTCGGACGGGAATACCTGAAGATCATGGCCAAGGAGATGCCCCAGATCGGCCTCATGTCTTACAACGTGATGTCCTCGCAGGACAACACCTACTGGACCGGGTATCCGAACTTCTCAAATCCCTATGCCAACCCGGTCACGAACTGGGCCAACAGCCGCTATATCTTCACGCAGCTGAAACAGATGCTCCCTCCGAAGTGATACACTGAAACAAAATTACCGACCGCGCCCTTTCCTCCCGAACGGCCCCCGGCCGTTCGCGGGGGAGAGAGCGAGTCAACTGCGGTATGCCGTCCAAAGGGGGATTCATGTCGGTCCGTAAGGTCTTCAGCTCTGCGTTCTTAAAATACCTGACGCAACGCGTGGGGCAGTGCGTCCTCGTCATCTTCATCGGCATCACGCTGACTTTTTTTATACCCCGGCTGGCGCCCACGAACCCGGTCGAGCAGAAGGTGAATCAGATGATGACGGGGCCGGCGAACATCTACCCCGAAGCGATAGAGGCCTTCCGGGAGTCGATGAACGATCTCTACGGCCTCAAGGGCAGCCTCGGCGAGCAGTACGTCAACTTTTGGAAGAGGTTCGTGCGGGGCGACCTCGGCCCTTCGCTCTTCTCGTACCCCCGCCCGGTTATAGACCTCATATGGCGCGCCATGCCCTGGACCATCGGGCTCCTCCTCACGACGAGCCTCCTCTCCTGGCTCATCGGGAACCTCCTCGGGGGGCTGGCGGGCTACTATTCCGAAAAACGCTGGACCAAATGGGTGGAGCTTACCGCGAACTGCCTCAGGCCCATCCCTTACTATATCTTCGCCTTCGTCCTGCTCATGGTCTTCTGCTTCCTCATCCCCCTCTTCCCCACCTCGGGCGCCTACGCCCCCGGCGTCAAGGAAGGGCTGAACCTCGATTTTTTCAGGAGCGTTCTCTACCATATGTTCCTTCCGGCGCTCTCCATCGTACTAACGGGCATCGGCGCTTGGCTCCTCGGCATGCGGTCCCTCGTCTCCAACGTCATCTCCGAGGATTACGTCCAATACGCGGAAGTGGGCGGGGTGGACAGGAAAACCATCCTCTCCAAATACGTGATCCGGAACGCGCTCCTGCCGCAGATCACCGGCCTGGGCATGGGACTCGGCGGCATATTCTCCGGCGCGCTCATCACCGAAGTCGTCTTCGGCATCCCCGGCCTCGGTATGCTTTCCTACCGGGCCATCACCAACTTCGACTACAGCCTCATCATGGGCGTTTCCATATTCTCCATAGTCGGAGTCTCCGTCTCGGTCCTGATCGTCGATCTCCTCTACCCGATCTTCGATCCCCGCATACGGCTCAACTGAGGAAATCCAAATGGGAAAAGCTTTCGCGGGCCTCTGGAAATCATCCGGCAGCTTCCGGTTCGGCATCGTCAGCCTCGGCTTCGCCGTCACGATGGTGGTCCTGTCGTTCTTCTCTCCCTATAAGCCGATGGAGTCCTTCGCGACGATACCGGACCTCCCCCCGTCCTTCCTGACCCCCTTCGGGACCAATTCGCGCGGCCAGGACCTCTTCTGGCAGATGACCGCCGCGCTCCGCAACTCCCTCCTCTTCGGCCTGACGACGGCCCTCCTCTCCCGCATCGTCGCGGTCTGGGTGGGCATGTACGCGGGGTACAAGGGGGGCCTCTTCGACAAGGTGGCCATGTCGATCAACGACAGCTTCGTCATCATGCCGGTGCTCCCCATCTTCATCCTCCTGAACTTCCTCCTCAGGGACCGGATGAACTGGTTCTATATGGCGGTTATGATGGCCGCCCTCGGCTGGGCCTACGA
>JAEWSV010000444.1 GCA_023398155.1 Spirochaetota bacterium | reverse complement strand
GGCTATCTTCTCCATGCTCCGATACTCCTTTTCGCTTACCCTTGGATCGACGCGGCGACTATTCCGCGGACGATCGCGCTCGAATGTTTCGCGGCTATGGGGAGGAATTCGTCGAACTTCATCGGCGACTCCGTCCCGGCGACGTCCGAGATGGAACGGATGACGAGGCAGGGCACGCCGAACAGGGCGCAGGCATGCGCGACGGCGGCGCTCTCCATCTCAACGGCCCGCACGGCGGGGAAACGCTCGCGGACCGCCGCGATCTTGATGGGATCGTGCATGAAAACGTCGCCGGAAGCGATGAGGCCGCGGAGATGGCGCAGGTTCGCGGGAAGGCGGCCCTCCATCTTGAGCCGGTCCACCGCGCGCTCGGCGGCCGCGACGAGGGCCGCGTCGACGGTGAACACCGCGGGCTGTCCCGGCAGTTGCCCGTCCGCGTAGCCGAAGGCGGTCACGTCCACGTCGTGGTACAGGAGGCCGTCCGACACCACGACGTCGCCGAAAGTGAGGGCCGGATCGATGCCGCCCGCCGAACCGGTGTTGAGGACGAAGGAAGGCCGGAAACGGTCTATGAGCAGGGCGCAGCCGACCGCCGCGTTCACCTTCCCGATACCGCAGCGGAGGAGTACTACCTCCGCGCCGTCGAGAGTGCCGCGGATGAAGCGGAAGCCGCCGGCTTCGCTCTCATCGACGTTCAAAAGGGCGGATCGCAGGGCGACGACCTCTTCTTCCATGGCTCCGATGATGCCGATCATGCGCGCCTCCGGGATCAGCATAGCCGGTCCGCGGGCGCCGGGCAAGCGGCGCCGGCCGCCGCGGCAGCCGCGGAACGACGCGCCGGCGCGTGGCGGCGCGGACTCGTCAGTCGGAGCCGCGGGTGAACCAACGGACGACGCCGACCTTGTTGCGCTTCTCGTTGTAGATCATGCCGCCGTTCCAATACTCCAGGGCGGCGATGAGGCTGTTGCCTCCGTCCTCGTCGTCGCTGCACGGCCCCCGGTAACTCGCGAGGTCGAGGAAGGCGTCGAAGTCCTCGCGGTGGAGGGCTTCTTGCCGCCTCCGGAAGAAGTCGTTCCAAGCGTCGAGCTCGCGGAACCCCTCGCCCTCGTCCTCCACTATGAAGCGGGCGCGTTTGCGCAGGTCGAACCAGACCTTGAGCGTCTTGGAAGGATCGCGGCCGTTGCCGTGCTTGATGCCGTTCTTGATGATCTCGGAGAGCTGCTGCTCCAGGAGCGTCCCTTCACGGAAGGAGGGCGGACAGCCTGAGAGGACGGCAGCGGTGTATTCGCGGACGCGGCGAAAATCGCTCGGGAATTCCAGGTACCGCATGCCTTGGGCATCGAACAGCTCGTTCCGTTCGTCGACGATGAGCTTCCGGATGATGAGGGGTTTCATCTTAAACGTCCGTCTCGACGAGGAGCGGCAGGATGTTCGAGAGTTCGAGGACCCGGCGCGGCGACCCGCGGATGCCGGAGAATCGCACCTTCGACCCGACGCGCCGGGCTGCCTGGACGATCTTCACGATCGCGCCCACGCCGGAGCTGTCGAGATAGGCGACGCCGGAAAAATCGAGATGGAGGGCCCCCTCTCCCGACTCGATCCGCTCGAGTATGGCCCGGGCGAACTTAGGCGCGTCGTAGAGATCGCAATCGCCCCGCAAGCCGATCCGCTCATAGCCTTCGCAGTCAGGGATTGTCGTTTGCCATTCCATGACCATGATATGCGCTCGTCCCCATAAGAGGGCGGTTAGCGCCGGGCCAGAAATTCATGTGGCGTCCCCGCTTAACGATTCCCTAACCGAAGCGCGCGACACTGCGCCCACCATGAACCAAGCGAAGCCCCGCATCGATACCCTCGAACGGATCGTCCCTGAGCGTCTCTATTCGTCCTCCATCCTCAGGGTGGCGCGCCACTTCTGGCGGACCTCCGATACCGTCCGCGTGCTGGACTTGGCCGATGAGCTCCAGAAGCGGCCGGACACCGACGTCGTCGGCGTTGTCGACGCCGAAGGAAAATACGTCGGCATCGTCCCGAAAGACCGGCTCTTCGCCCTCATCGGCAAGCCCTTCGGAAGGGAAGTCCTGCAGCGGAGCCTCGTGCGGGAGACTACCGAACAGGCGCCGACCTTCCACGCGCACGCGGACGTTTTCGCCGTCGCCCAGGAAATCCGCGGACGTGAGACCGGAACGGGGGACGGTCCCGCATACTGCGCCCTCGTAGACGACCGGGAAAGGCTCCAAGGCATCCTGTCGGCGCAAGACCTCACCGAATACCTCGCGCGCATGACGCAGGACGACATAGAACTCGCGGGGCGCCTCCAGGAGCGTCTGCTCGCGGGAGCCGAACTCCCCTCCGGCGACGGCTGGAGGCTCCAGGCCTGGTCACGCGCCGCGAAGGGCGTCGGAGGCGATTTCTATTTCGCGCGCAAACTGGGCGCCGGCCGCGTCTTCGCGGCGCTCTGCGACGTCTCGGGCAAGGGAGTGGCGGCGTCCCTCATCGTTTCCTTGGTGTGGGGTATTCTGCGGGGCTATGATTTCAGGCACCCCCTCCGCGAACTGATCGTCTCGCTCAATCGAGCCATCGTGGAAACCTTCCACCTTGAGAAATACCTTACCGGCTTCTTCATGGTCTTCGATCCGCGGACGGCACGGCTCATCTGCGCGGATATGGGGCATTCGCACGTGCTCTTGCTCCGCGGCGGCCGGGCGTTGACGGTAAAAAGTTCCCGGCAGAACCTGCCGATCGGCATCGAGCGAGAAATCGAACCCGCGCTCCAGGCCTTCAGGCTCAGGGATGGGGACACTCTCTTCATTTACAGCGACGGCATCGTGGAGCAGGAAGACCCGTCGGGCCGCGAATTCGGCGAGCGGAACCTCGCCCGCAACCTCCTAGCCCGCGCTCGGCAGGGAAACGGCGGGGATTTCGCGGAGGCGCTTCCCGCCGCGATCGACGCCTTCCGCGGCGGCGCTCCCCAGCAGGACGACATGTCGTTTCTCCTGTTGACTCTCGGCCGGCCGGCCGCCGCGGCGGTCGCGGCAGCCGCGACCGCCGGGTACGTTTCCTAATTCCCCGCGGCCTTTTTCAGGAGCTCGGTGCGGAAGAGGAGCCCCGAGCCCCAGACGGTGGATCGGTTCCGGCCCGAAGACTTGGATTTATAGAGGGCCTCGTCCGCCCTCCGGAGCAGCTCGTTTCCGTCGACGGGGATGTCGGGGAGGAACGTCGCGATGCCCAGGCTGATGGTGACGGTAGGGAGCGGCCGTTCCCACGGCACCACGGTCGCGGAGACCGCCTTCCGGAGCCGCTCCGCGACGATCCACGCCTGTTCCCGCCCCAATTCCGGCAGGAGGACCGTGAACTCCTCGCCCCCGAACCGGGACAGGATATCCTCGTCGCGGAGATTGGTCTTGAGTGTTTCGGAGAGCCGTTCGAGCACGCGGTCTCCCGCGAGATGGCCGTAACCGTCGTTGAAATTCTTGAACTTGTCCACGTCGATGACGATGACCGAAAGGTTCCTCGATCCCCGCCGCGAACGGGCCAGCTCCTCATTGAGCCGGATGATGAAGAAGCCGTGGTTGAAGAGGCCGGTTTTCGGATCGCGGACGGAGTGCTCGTAATGCAGGTGGTTTTGAAGGGCTAGGGAAGCGAAGGTCATGAGCCGATCCAAGAAGGTCAGCTCGTGGGGCGTATACTGCGCCTCCAAAACCTTGGGCCCCACGAGGATCAGGCCGTAGAGGCCCGAAGGTCCGATTACCGGGACGACGATCTGCGGCTCCAGTTCCGCGAGGGGCGCGGTGAGGTCAGGCGAATCGATTTGGTATTCGAAGAGGTCGAAGCTGATCGGGCCGGGATACTTCAGGAAGAACGGCTCGAAGGGCGTGATGCTGGGCAGCGCGAGGTGCACGTCGGTCGTCTTGAAGTTGCGGTACCCCTTGATGACCAAGTCGTCGCGATCGGCTGAAGACCGCCAGAGGAAGACGAGCAAGGACGGCAGGAATTTATCGGAGATGCAGCGCACGGCCGTTTCCAGGAGGTCGTCGACGGCGGTGCGCTTGAAGATGGCGGCGGCCGCGGACAGCAGCCCCTCATAATCGCGGGATACCCGTTTAAGCGAATCGATATACTCGAAGAGTCCGAGCTCTTGCAGCAAGGAATAGTGTTGCAGGATACGGGGGTTAGAAAGGACGTCCTCGTTATCCTTCATGATCCCTCTATGTCGCCGAGTACTGGTCGGCTACGTCCTTCCGCCAGGGAGAGCGTTTTTCTTTCTCTTCCCATTGGACCGTCTTCCGTATCTCGAAACGCTTGAGGTCGTTCGGATTCTCGAAATGGACGACGCCGAAACGTCCGCCGCCGATATAGACGATCTTGTCGCCCTCGCCTAAGGTTTCCCCCTCGGCGATCCGTTCGATCACGCAATCGAAATGGGTGGGAATTCCCGTCTCACGATCGTTGATGGCCGCGGCCAAGTCCTCTATGGGGCGGCCGCACCGAGGGCACTCGGGCTTGGGAAGAACGGGCGGACCGAGACGCGGCGGCGACCAGCGGGGCCGGTCCGCATAGGGCTTCGCTCGATCGAGGGGGACGGCGGAAGGCCGCTCGGCGGCGGCGCGGCGGGGCTGCTGATTGCCTTGGCCGGTACGGCCTTCGCCGCGACGTCCGCGGGTTGCCCGCGGGCGCTCGCTCCGTTCGGCGGCGGTCGCGCGCTCTTCGCCCGATCGGGGCGCCGCGGCCTGCTGCCACTGCTGGCCGTCGCCGCGATCTTGCGGCTTGCCGCTCGACCGACCGCCCCTGCGGCGAGAGGATCGGCGCCGGCCGCCGCTTCCTTTATCGTTCTCGTTCATGGAGCGCTCCTGGCTTGGCGACGCCGAGGAGCTCGTCGCCCAACACTTGCGCGATACGCCGGATCGCGTCGGAAAGGTATTTCCGGTCGTCGATCAGGCGTTTGAGTTCCTCGATTCTGCGGGAATCTTCAGGATTCCCGGCTTCCGCAATCATACACGCTCCGTAAACGCCGATGCAAGGTGCCGTATAC
>JAEWSV010000270.1 GCA_023398155.1 Spirochaetota bacterium | reverse complement strand
AGATCGTCCGCAACGGGGCGGCCGCGCGGGGCTTCAAGGCGGACCAAGCGGCTTTCGACGCGTATGTCAAGAACGCGGGCGCCGCCGCCGCCGGCAAAGCCAAGGAGAAGCGGGACGCGGATCTCGCGGCCGTCGCGGCGAAGTATCCGGGAGCGTCGGTCACCGCGAGCGGTATCCGCTACGTCATCCTCAAACAGGGCGACGGCGCCAAGCCGACGGCGGGCAAGACGGTGAGCGTTAACTATAAGGGTATGTTCCTCTCCGGCGAAGTTTTCGACGCTTCCGATTTACACGGCGGTCCGATCGAGTTGCAGGCCGGCGCGGGGCGGGTCATCCGCGGATGGGAAGAGACGATCCTCGACATGAAGCTCGGCGAGAAGCGCCTCGTGGTTTTACCGCCCGAACTGGCGTACGGAGAACGCGGCGCCGGCGGCGTCATCCCCGGCAACGCCTTCCTCGTCTTTGAAATGGAACTCGTGAAGATTCGATGAAGAAACATGGCCGCCCGCTCCCGCGCGGCCGCTCGAAGGAACGGGCGGCGCGAGGCGGGGCGGAAAGAGCGGCTGATCCCGAAGATTTCGCTGCGCGGGCCCTGGGCTTCGATTCGGTCGTAGCGGACGCGTCCAGCCTTATCGTTCTCTCCGATATCGGCGCCCTGGCCGCCGCCCGCACCGTTTGGCGCCTCCGTACGATCGCCGCGGCCGCCGCGGAAGCCGGAGAGAGCGCCGCGGGCGTGGATCTTCTGGAGAGCGGCGAGGGGATCGGCGGGCTGTCCACGGACCGCGCTTTGGCGACTGCGGCCCGGAAGGCCCGTCTTCCGCTCCTCTCCGAAGACCGGAAAGTCCTCATGGACGGCGAGGCGCGCGGCCTCGATTGTTTCGATGCGCTGGTAGCGCTGGAATTCCTCGCCGCCAAAGGAGCCATGGAAAGCGCGGCGTACGATACGGCGCGAGGGCTGCTCCTGGAGCGGAACTCCTATAGGGAGGACCGGCTCGCCTGGGCCCGCGCGGTGGGCGCCGCGGCGAACAAGCTCGCCTGAGCGTCCCGGCGTTCGCCGCTCGCCCCGGCGGGCGTCCTCCGTAGCATCGGCCGAGGGAAGTCCGCCTATTCTACCAAGCGGTAGCGGGTATCGGTGAGCGAGAAATCTTTCGCGAGAGCGGCCGTAGTCCGCACCGTCATATCGTCGAAGACGAAAATGGCCTCTATACCGTCCAGGGTTTCCACGAGCGCCCTGCCTTTCTCGTAACCGAGGGCGAAGGTGGACGTGGAAAGCGCGTCGGCGTCTATCGACCGGTCCGCGACGATGGTGACGGACAGGAGCCCGTTCCGGATCGGATAGCCGTCGAAAGCGGATAGGATGTGGTGATAGCGTATGCCGTCCGCTTCCAGGAACCGCTCATAGACGCCCGAAGTCACCATGGTTTTGTTCTTCGCCTGGACGATGCCGATGGGCTCTCCGCGCTGGCCGGTGGGATCCTGTACGCCGATCTTCCACGGTTTACCGCCCTTCTTCACGCCGTAAGCCAGGACGTTTCCTCCCAGGTCGATGATGGCGCGCGGAATGCGGTGAGCCTTCACGATGCGCGCGACTTCGTCCGCGGCGTACCCCTTGGCGATGGCTCCGAGATCGATGACCATACCCTTCCGCTTGAGGAAGACGCTGCGCTCCGCCTCGTCCGCGACGAGGTCGCGCCAATCCACGAGCGGTAGGGCCGCGGCGATTTCATCGGGAGCGGGGACGCGGGCGTAGTCGGTACCGATGCTCCATAGCTTCACTACGGGGCCTATGGTCGGGTCGAAAGCGCCGCCTGAAAGTTCCGCGTAGCGGCGCGCGGCGGCGACCACTTGATAGACGTCATCATGGACCTTTACGGGCGCGACTCCGGAAGCCGCGTTGACCGCATCTAGGTCGGTGCCCTCCTTGTTGATGCTCATCCGGTCTTCTATTTCCCTGAGGCGGGCGAATATATCCTGGTAGATCTCGGGTTTACCGCGCTCGAAGAGGTTGACGGAGCAGACCGTTCCGAGGACGAACTCGCTCTGGGGCGGCTGCGGCGCGGGCGAGCATGCGGCAAGGCAAACGACTAAAACCGCCGCGCAGGAAGCCGCGGCGGCGCGGATGAGGACGCGATTAAGGCGGAAAGGACGCATGGGTTACGATACACGGTCCTGAGGCAGCGGCGCAACGGGTCCTCTTGAACCGTCCCCTCGACTTGCCCGTCGCGCGTACCTGTATTACTCTGCTTTCCTATGGATACTCGCGCCGAACCTTCGAGCCTCGGGAAAAAGGTCTTCTTCCTCTATCCGCCCAGCGTCGTCCGGGACGAACTCGTGGCGCGTCTCATGGAACAGGAATTCGAGACCTACATGCTGCGCGACCATGAGGGCGCGCGGCGGCTCCTGAGGAAATACCCGGATTCCCTCGTCTTCGTGAATATCGATGAGGGACAGAGCGAAGCCGAATGGGAGACTTGGATCAGGGAAGTCCAGGGCGATTCCGCCTCTGCGACGGTCGGCATCGGGATCATCTCCTACAATACGGACGAGCGGCTCCAGCGGAAATACCTCATGGATATCGGCATCCGCTGCGGATTCATCAGGCTCAAGTTGGGGGTCGAGGAGAGCGCGCGCATCCTCCTGGAAACGCTCAAGGTTAACGAGGCCAAGGGACGCCGCAAATACGTGCGCGCGAATTGCGCTTCCGATCCCATGTCCACCGTCAATCTCCGCGCGGATAGCGGCTTGATCTCCGGCACCATCCTGGACATCAGCGTCGTGGGATTTTCATGTTCTTTCGAGGCTGATCCGCATTTCCCGAAAAACTCCATATTGCGGGACGTTCAGCTCAAGCTCCGGGGCGTCCTGGTCCTCGTCGAGGGCATCGTGCTCGGGACCCGGAACGACGAGGGAACGATGGTCTATGTCGTGCTGTTCACTCCCAAGGTGGACGGTATCTGCCGAGGGAAGATCCGGCGTTATATCCAGACAGCCTTGCAAGCCGATATAGAGGCGCAGGTCGGTTCCTGAACAACGTCGCTTTCCCGGCGATTGAGGAGCGTAATCATGAGCTACGTCGCGAACGAAACCCGCTACGAAAAGATCCCGTACCGCCGTTGCGGCCGGTCGGGTCTCGATCTCCCCGTACTATCCCTCGGCTTTTGGCACAATTTCGGCGGAGGGTTCTCCTATGAGGCCTCGCGGGAGATGGCGCGGACGGCCTTCGACCTCGGGATAACCCACTTCGACCTGGCGAATAACTACGGGCCTCCGCCCGGTTCCGCCGAGGAGACCCTCGGACGGCTGCTCCGCGACGATTTCCGGCCGTATCGGAACGAGCTCGTGATCTCCACGAAGGCCGGCTACCTCATGTGGCCGGGCCCGTACGGCGATCGCGGTTCCCGGAAATACCTCCTCTCCAGCCTGGACGATAGCCTGCGGAGGATGGGGTTGGACTACGTGGACATCTTCTACTCCCACCGTCCCGACAACGAGACGCCGCTCGAGGAGACGATGGGCGCGCTCGCCCACGCGGTGAAATCGGGCAAAGCGCTCTACGTCGGGCTTTCCAATTATCCGGCCGACCGGACCAAGGAAGCCGCCGCGATACTCCGCGACCTCGGCGTGCCCTGCCTCATCCATCAGCCGAAGTACCACATGTTCGAGCGCTGGATCGAAAAAGGGCTCCTTTCCGCCTGCGGGGAAGAAGGGATCGGCATCATCGCGTTCATGCCGCTCGCCCAGGGGCTCCTCACCGGTCGGTACCTGGGCGGCATTCCCGCCGACTCGCGCGCGGCCTCGGCGAGCCCCTTCCTCAAGGAAACCCAGATCACGGACGCGGTGCTGGATAAGGTCCGAGCGCTCAACGCCATCGCGGCCGGCCGGGGCCAGACCCTGGCCCAGATGGCCATCGCTTGGACGCTCCGCGACGGCCGCGTCACGAGCGCGCTCATCGGCGCGAGCCGGAAAGAGCAGATCGTGGAGAACGTGAAGGCCGCCTCCAGGCTCGCCTTCACCCCGGACGAACTTGCGGAGATCGAGAAAGTGTTGCGGGCCGCATGATGGATGCCGGGGATCTCTCCCGCCTTCTCGTCGAGGCGGAACGGGCGGCCCGCATCGCGGCCTCGTTGCAGCTCGGGGAGTTCAGGAAACGCGGACCGGGGTGGGGAGACGCGAAGTCGGCGCGGGATTTCGTTTCTTTCGTGGACGTGGAATCCGAGCGCGCCATCCGCCGCGTCCTGGATGCCGCGTTGAGCGGCGCCGCGTTTTTCGGCGAGGAGACGGACAAGCTCGTCGGTCCCGGAGCGACGTGGGTCGTCGATCCGCTCGACGGGACGACCAACTATTTATCCGGGTACGACCACTGGTCGGTGTCCATAGCGCTCTGGGAGGGCGGCCGGCCGGTCCTCGGCCTCGTCCTCAAACCTTCCAACGGCGAACTCTTCACGGCCTACGCCGGAGGCGGAGCGTGGCGGAACGGCGTACGGCTACAGCCCGCGACGGGCCTTGATCCGCTTTCCGCGCTCGTCGCGACCGGTACGCCCTACCGGTCTCCGGAGACGACGGACGCCTTCTTCGCCGCGACCCGCCGCGTGCTCGCCTCCTGCCGCGACGTTCGGCGCGCCGGATCGGCGGCCCTCGACCTCTGCTACGTCGCGGCCGGCTTCTTCCAGGGCTTCTGGGAGGTAGATCTCCAACCCTACGACGTGGCGGCCGGCCTGCTCATGCTTTCGGAGACCAGCCATGAGTACCGCACCTTCGCGGGGAAGGATTACGACCCGTTCAGTTGCCGGACCTTCGTGACGGGGAGGCCGCGCGTGCTCGATATCTTGCAGGAAGCGGTGCGGGAAGAATACGCCGCCATCGGCCTGCTCAACTGAAGGAGGAAGGATGCGGAGAGCTGATCGAGAAATCATCGATACGGAAGAGCAGGAAGCCCTCTTGGACGCGGCGGCCGAGATTCGGCTCGGACTCTGGGACGGGGCGGAGCCGTACGTCGTGCCGGTCAACTTCGTGCGCGTCGGCTCTTCGCTCTTTTTCCATTCGGCGGTCGAGGGACGCAAGATCGCCATCCTCAGGGAGCGGCCGCGGGTCTGCTTCGAGGCGGAAGGAGAGCGTCGAGTTGAGGTGGGCGAAGGGTCCTGCGACTGCACGACTCGGTACTCGTCGGTGATCGGCTGGGGGATCGCCGTATTCGTGGAGTCCGCCGCTGAGAAGTCGGCGGCGCTCGCCGCGCTCAACCGAAAATTCGGCGCGGTCGAGGGGCCGTTCCCCGAATCCATGCTCGCCCGCGTCGCGGTCGTCCGCGTGGATATCGATCGGATGACGGGGAAGGCGAACCGCGGTACTGTTTGAGGTGATCCGTGACGCTTCGCCCCGGCGCCGGATTAGGCGCGGGCGCGGAGAAGGAGAGAGCGTATGAAAGTGGAAGATGCGGCGGAGCTCGAACGGCTGTTCCGTGACCAGGGAAAGAAACGTTGGGAGATCGCGGCGACCGACGCGGCCGAGCGCGCGAACAAACTGAAGCGGCTGCGGGAGCGGATCATCGCGCGCGAAGGGGAACTCATGGAAGCCCTTCGATCCGATTTCCGT
>JAEWSV010000177.1 GCA_023398155.1 Spirochaetota bacterium | reverse complement strand
ATCGCGGTGGGGCATGTCCGGTACTCCACGGCGGGGTCCAGCACGATAGAGAACGCGCAGCCCTTCGTGAGCCGTTTCAAGCTCGGCTCCATCGCGGTGGCCCACAACGGCAACCTCACGAACGCCGACGTGATCAAGGAACTCCTGGAGGACGGGGGCGTGGCCTTCACTTCCACGAGCGACAGCGAGGTCATCGTCAACCTCATCGCCAAGAACTACAAAAAAGGCCTGGAAAAGGCGCTCACCGACACCATCCAGTTCGTGAAAGGTTCCTACGCCCTCGCGGTCATGACCGAGACCGCCCTCGTCGGCGCGCGGGACCCGAACGGCATCCGGCCTCTCTGCCTCGGCAAGATCGATAGAGGTTGGATACTCGCGAGCGAGTCCTGCGCGATAGACGCGGTGGGCGGAACCTTCGTGCGGGACGTGGCGCCCGGCGAGATCGTCGTCATCGACGATAACGGGGTCCTTTCCTTCGAATTCGGGGAAAAGACCCGGAAGGCGACCTGCGCCTTCGAGTACATCTACTTCGCCAGGCCGGACACCGCCATCGACGGGATCGACGTGTACGAGTCGAGGATACGCGCGGGCGAGACCCTGGGCCGCCAGTCGGCGGTCGCGGCGGACCTCGTCATCGGCGTACCCGACTCGGGAGTGCCCGCGGCCATCGGCTACGGGCGCGCCACGGGGACGCCCTTCGGCCTCGGCATCGTGAAGAGCAAGTACGTGGGGCGCACCTTCATCGCCCCGAGCCAGGAGCTCCGCAAGCAGGCGGTCTCCGTCAAGCTCAACGTGGTCCGCTCCGAGGTGGAAGGGAAGCGCATCGTCATCATCGACGATTCCATCGTGCGCGGCACCACGAGCCGCCACTTGGTGACCCTGCTCCGCGACGCCGGCGCTAAGGAAGTCCACTTCCGCGTCTGCTCGCCGCCCGTGCGCTTCCCCTGTTATTTCGGCATCGACATCGCGCACCGGAAGGAACTCATCGGCAACGCGAACTCGGTGGACAATATCCGCGACGCCATCGGCGCGGATAGCCTGGCCTTCATCTCCGTGGAAGGCTTGCTCGACGCGCTGGACGGACCGGGAGGCTACTGCCTGGGCTGCTTCACCGGTGAATATCCCGTACCCACGCCGGGCGAAGCCTACGCGGACCGGCAGGGCAATCAGAAATAACCGAAAGGAAGGAACATGGATTACAAGCAAGCCGGAGTCGACATCGAGGAAGGCTACAAAGCCGTCGGGAAATACCGGGAATTGGCGGCCGGAACGATGAACCGCGCGGTGATCAACGGCATCGGCAGCTTCGCGGGCATGTTCTCGCTCAAGGAACTGATCGAGGCGGGCGCGGGCATGGCCGATCCCGTCCTGGTCTCCGGCACCGACGGCGTCGGCACCAAGCTCGACATCGCGTTCCGTATGAAGAAGTACGACACCGTCGGCATCGACTGCGTGGCCATGTGCGTCAACGACGTGCTCTGCCACGGCGCGCGGCCCCTCTTCTTCCTCGATTACCTGGCCTGCGGAAAGCTCGACGCCGACGTCGCCGCGGACATGGTGAAAGGCGTCGCGGTCGGCTGCAGGGAGACGGGGAGCGTCCTCCTCGGCGGCGAGACCGCGGAAATGCCGGGCTTCTACGACGAGGGCAAGTACGACATCGCGGGCTTCTCGGTCGGCATCGTGGACCGGTCCAAGATGGTCGACGGCCGGGATATCCGCGACGGCGACGTCCTCGTCGGCCTCGCCTCCTCCGGGCCGCATTCCAACGGCTTCAGTCTCATCCGCAAGGTCCTGCCCGACCTAGACGAAGATTTCGGCGGCATGCCGCTCGGACGCGCTCTGCTCGAACCCACCCGCCTCTACGTGAAACCCGTACTCAACCTGATGGAGAGGGTAAAGATTCGCGGCATGGCCCACATCACAGGCGGTGGTTTTTACGAGAACATCCCGCGCATGTTCGCCTCTCCCCACACGGCCCTGATCGAGGAAGGCAGCTGGACGATCCCCCCGATCTTCGGCCGGATCGCCTACGGCGTCTCCACGGCCGGCGCGGGCGCCCTCCGCGGGGCCGCGGCCCAGGCCGAGGGCGCGAAGCTTCTCGCGACCGATGCGGTCCTGCGAGAGCGCCTCTTCAACACCTTCAATATGGGCATCGGTTTCGTAGTAGCTCTGTCCCCGGCCGATGCGGAAGAGGCGATCGGCTTCCTGGACCACCTAGGTTTCCCCGCCTGGAAGATCGGGACGGTCGTCCCTTACGACGCCGCCACAGCGGCGGGCGAAGGCGGCAAGGCGCCGGGCGCGGGCGATGTCCGCTTCCGGGCGTAGCGGCATGGGCGACGCGACGCGAAGCTCTGTCCCCGCGCGAAGCTCTGTCCCCAAGGATGATCCCCTGCGCCTGCTCGTGCTCGTGTCGGGAAGCGGCACGAATCTACAGGCCCTCCTGGACGCCGAAAAAGCGGGCCGGCTTGAAGGCCGGATCGTCGGCGTCGTCTCCGACCGGGAGGACGCGTACGCCCTTGAGCGGGCGCACGCGGCCCTGGTCCCGGCCATCGTGGAGCTTCCCGACCGGAGCCTACCCAAGGTTGAGCGACGGCGGGATCTCTCGGACCGCATCCTGTCCCGGGCTCTGTCCCTCAGGGCGGACGCCATCGTGTTCGCGGGTTTCCTCTCCATCCTGGAGGGAAAACTCATCGACGCGTACGCGGGGACCATGATAAACCTGCATCCGTCCCTCCTCCCGAAGTTCGGCGGGGCGGGCATGTTCGGCGAACGGGTCCACGCCGCGGTGCTCGCGGCGGGGGAGAAGGAATCCGGCTGTACGGTGCACCTCGTGGACGCGGGTACCGATACCGGCGCCGTCCTGCTCCAGCGCCGCGTGCCGGTCCTCGCGGGGGACACCCCGAGCACGCTCGCCGAACGCATCCATGTCGAAGAGCACATCGCCATCGTTGAAGGCGTCGCCGTACTGGCGCGCCGAATGAATAAAAGTGCGGCGCCGCGGCTCGGCGTCGCGGAGGAATAAGGCATGAAGAAGCGGGCGCTCATCAGCGTGTTCTACAAGGACGGCATGCTGGACTTGGCTTCCTATCTCGCGGGAGCCGGCTGGGAGATACTGTCCACCGGCGGAACGGCCAAGCACCTTAAGGAAAACGGGATCGCGGTGACCGACGTGTCCAGCGTCACGGGCTTTCCCGAATGCCTGGACGGCCGCGTGAAGACCCTCCACCCCGCCATCCATGCCGGCCTACTGGCGCGGCGGAGCGAGAAAGCCCACATGGATACCCTCGAATCCCTCGGCCTTTCGACCATCGACCTCGTGTGCGTCAACCTCTATCCCTTCTTCGAGAAGGTGCAGGCGGGCCTCTCCCTTGAGGATACGGTCGAGTTCATCGACATCGGCGGACCGACGATGCTGCGCTCCGCGGCCAAGAACTTCCCCGACGTACTCGTGCTGACCGATCCGGCCGACTATCCGGCGACCATCGAAGGGCTCAAGGCGGGCTCCGTCCCCCACGATTTCCGCAAGCGGCTCGCGGGCAAAGTTTTCGATCTGACCTCGGCCTACGATGCGGCGATCGCGCGCTACCTCTTGGACGAGGAGTACCCCGAGTATTGGCCGATGTCGCTCCAGAAAGCGCAGTCGCTCCGCTACGGCGAGAACGGCCACCAGTCCGCGGCGCTGTACCTCGCCACGGACCGAAAGGGCGCCTTCGCCGGAATGAAGCAGCTCCAGGGCAAGGAACTATCCTATAACAACATCCGCGATCTGGACCTCGCCTGGAAGTGCGCGGCCGCCTACGGCATCCCCGCCCTCGGCGCGACGGCGGTAGGCGCGGACGACGAGAAGCGGCTCACCGGCGCGGACTACGCCGTGAAGCCCGCGTTGGTGGCCGTGAAGCACAACACGCCCTGCGGCGTCGCGACGGCCGCGACCCTGGCGGAAGCCTACGAGGCCGCCTACCGCTGCGATCCCGTGTCCATCTACGGCGGCATCGTCGCTTGCACCGTGACCGTCGACGGAGCGACCGCGAAACGCCTCGCGGAGCTGTTCCTGGAAATCGTCGTGGCCCCGGCCTTCAGCCCTGAGGCCCTCGAAATATTCCGGGCGAAGAAAAATCTCCGCGTGATGGAAGCTTCGCTCGCCCCCGCTGACACGGTGGAATGCACCGCGGTGGACGGCGGACTCCTAGTCCAGAGCGCGGACCAGAAGCTCCTGGACAAGTGGGAGGTCGTGACGAAAGCGCGGCCCGACGCGGCCGACTTCGCCGACCTCCTTTTCGGCATGCGGACCGTCACCTTCGTGAAGTCCAACGCCATCGTGATCGTGAAGGACGGCGCGACGGTCGGCATCGGCGGCGGCCAGACCAATCGAATCTGGCCCGCCGAACAAGCCCTCGCCCGGTCCGCCGCCGTGATCGCGGCGGCAGCCGCTGCCGGAGCCGGCGACGGAACGCCGGCCCGCGTCCTCGCGAGCGACGCCTTTTTCCCCTTCCCGGACATCCCCGAAGCCGCGGCCAAGGCCGGCATCAAGGCCATCATCCAACCCGGCGGCTCCATCCGCGACAAGGAATCCATCGAAGCCTGCGACCGGCTCGGCATCGCGATGGTGTTCACCGGAACGAGGCATTTCAAGCATTGATTGAACCATCGCATAATGGCGCGGGGTTCTACCCTCGAACCATCTTGCGATGGTTCGCCCAATAGGTGAGAAATACCTCGTACCGGAAGTGCGAAGGGAGTGAAAATATGAAAGTCTTGGTGGTCGGAGCAGGGGGCAGGGAGCACGCGATCGCGTGGAAGCTCGCGCTGTCGGAAAAGGTGGAGCGGGTGTACGTCTCGCCGGGGAACGGCGGAACGGGGCTCGAAGCGAAGTGCGCGAACGCGCCGGCCGAGCTCGGGGATCCCTGTTCCGCCGCGGGGCAGGAGTCCCACGTCCTCTTCGCCAAGCGCGAGGGGATCGATCTTACCGTCATCGGTCCCGAAGCGCCCCTCGCCGCGGG
>JAEWSV010000088.1 GCA_023398155.1 Spirochaetota bacterium | reverse complement strand
GCACTTGAGGGCGAGCATGAGGACCTGCCGGGGATTCCGCACCGCTTGCCGGCCTTGTTCTGCGATCTCGTAATCCGGTTCTTCCTCGGCCGCGGCGTTGGTGGCGCGGTCCAGCCAGCAGGCATGTTCGAGCGCGCGCCGATCGGCTTCCGTGGATCGGTACTCCACCGATGACCACCGGATCAAAGACGCGAGATACGCGTCGAAATCGGCTCCCTTTTCCCGGTACGCGTCGATCGCGCGGTGCAGCCGCGGGTACAGCCAGCAGAGATAGTCGAGGCGATCCTCCGCGTTCCACGACGCGAGGCGGAAACGGTGGGGATTGTCCCTGATATGGGTGAAGACGGCGCCTTCCAACGAGGGACGGTCGAGTAATCCTTCCGCGTAGCGCTCGAACAAGGCCGACAACGGTTTGTCTTTCTTCATCGATTCCTCCTTTTCGATTTCCGGACGCGGCCCTATATGCAAGGGACGTGCCAGGAAGGTTGAAAAGGAGCAACGACGAAAGCCCGATAATTATCTTTATATAAGTAATAGAGTTGCGAGGCAACTATCGGCGGGTGGGGCGATGAGGTCCCGAGATGGGGAGTAGCTGTTACAATTCGTTACAAAAAGAGCTCTGCGAAGGCGGCCAACAGTTTCCCGCGGAGCTCGGCTATGGTCCCCGGCGCCGATAAGCCCGCGGCCTGTTTGTGTCCACCGCCGCCTAACGTCGCGGCTATGGCCGCGACGTTCACGCCCTCGCGCGAACGGAGTCCGACCGTGCAGTTGTCGGCCGTCTCCTGCCTTATGAGCACGACCGCTTCGGCTCCCTCCACCGATTGCAGCAGTTGGTAGAGCGAGTCGGAATCCCGACCTTGGAGGCCGAAGCGCTCGGTGTCCTCCTGCGTTTCGTAGGAGAGGAGCAACTTTCCCCCGAAATGCGCCTCCGCGCGCGCGAGGACGAGGCCCATGAGTATGCGCGAGTTGAGGCTCTTACCGCCGTGCATTGCCCGGAAAACGCGCCGGGGACTCGCTCCGGCCGCGACGAGCCTGGCCGCGTACTCGAACACGACCGAACCGCCTGAGTCCACGTGGCGGAAGAAACCCGTATCGGTGCAGAGCCCGAAGAGGAGGAGTTCCGCCTCCTCCTCCGTAGGCGTAAGGCCGAGAGCCTCGATGACGGCGAGCACCATGAAGGTGACCGAAGGAGCTGCCGGATCGAGGAAGGCCACGTCGCCCGAGCTTTCTCCCGACGCGTGGTGATCGATGACGGCGGTAGGCAGACCTGCCAGGAACGGGGCGAGGTCGCCGGTCCGGTCTGCCGTTGAGCAGTCGAGCACGACGGCCTTGGCCTCCGCGCGTTGCGTGTCCGTGGGAGAAGCGGTGAAGAGATCGGCGTACCGCACGACTTCGGGGCGCTTGAAGGGTCCGGCGGAACAGGGGATAGCCTCCGCGCCGAGGCGACGGAGGACGGAAGCGAGGGCGAGCTGGCTTCCCACGCAGTCGCCGTCGGGCTCCTTGTGCCCGGCGATGAGGAATCGTTTCCCGCTCCGGAGAAAGTCGAGAAGGGCGGGGGGGACGCGTACCGGCGTCAAGCGCGGACTCCGCAGAGGAGCAGCGTCGTCTGGCGCTCGCCGCCGGAGACCGTCGTCCTGCCTGAGCGCACGTACGCGTCGATTTCGGTGCGTACGCCGAAACGTTTAAAATAGAGGCCCGGCTCGATAGAGAAACAGGCGCCGTCCAGTAGCGTCCGGTCGTCGGGGAATTCGACCGAGTCGAGGTTGGCCCCCGATCCGTGGCACTCGGTGTCTATCCCGTGTCCCGTGCGGTGGCGGAGGGCGGTTCCGTAGCCGGCCTCGATGAGGCTCTCGCGCACGGTTCCGTCCACCGCGGCTCCGCTCGGCCTCCTTCCTGCCGACAGCTCCCGGTCGATGTAGGAGACCGCGAGGTCGCGCGCCCGCGTGACCGCCGCGAAGGCCGCAGCCGTTTCGTCATCGGCGCTCTCGCCGAAAACGCCGACCCAGGAGATGTCGGCGTAGATCGAATCCGGAGCGGTTTCCTTGGCCCAAAGATCGAGCTGGATCACGTCTCCTTTTCGGAAGGCGCTCCCTTCGCCGGAGAAGTCGTAGTGCGGGTCGCCTGCATGGGCGGCCGCGGCGACGATGGGCGGGTGATCGGTGACGAGGTTCCGCTTCGCCATGCCCTCCAAGATGGCCCGGCGAACGTCACCTTCCCCGATGGCGATACCTGAACGGTATGCCTCGTCTATGGTCGACCATACGTCGCGGACGATGGCGTAGAGTCCGCGGGCCGCTCGCTCGTGGCTTTCTATCCCGCGTTCGTCGAGTAAGCCCTTGAGCCGCTGGATCAGGGGCGCGGCCGAAACCAGGGTAAGCCCGGCGGCCGTGAGCGTAGAGGCCGTTCCCGCGTCCATGAACGATACGATGGGGAGCCGATCCGAGACGTGGGCTCCCCACCGTCTGGACGCGAGCGGCCGGAGCGCCGCGAGGAACTCTTCGCGGCTCGCGTACACCGCTTGCTTTCCCGGGAGGCCGTCGAGGACCCCCCGCTCGATGGCGTGGACGATGCGGTACGGCTCTCCGTCAGCGGTTACCGCGTAGAGCCAGGGGCGCGAATTGGTGCGATCGGGAGGTATGTCGAGCAATTCATCCGAGAGCGGATCGCGGTGGTGGAAATTCCAAAAAAGCCATCCGTCGAGGCTTTCGCCACGGATGGCTTCCCGGATGCGGACTAACGTGTCTTCAGTCATCAGAATTCCAGTTTCAAGTCCTCGACTTTGAAGTTGTCGTCAATGGACGCTCCCTGCGGGAGGTTGCCCCACGATGGATGGCTAAAACTACTGCGGACGTACAGGCGAAGGTGATCGAACTTCCCGGCCTTATAGAAAACCGAGAGGTACGGCCAAACGGCGCCGTTCGTGATCCTGATGAGCTCGCCTTTTCCCGCTGACTCGGCGAACCAATCCATAGGAAGGTAGGTACGCCCGAGCTCGCTGCCGCTTTTACGGTAGACGACCACGTAGCCGAGCCTGTGGGGATATACCTTTTCGATCGGTAAATTGAGGTAGTAGTATTCCGACCAGTTGTCGCCGCTTTTGTTCGCGTCGCTGGCGGCGTCTTGGGCGACGGTCGGGAGAACGAAGAGCAAAGCGAAGAGTATGCAAACGGTTAAACGAAGCGTCTTCAACTCGATCCTCCGTAACTAGGCTTCTGATTTAGTATAAACGGCGGCCTACGAGTCCGCAAGCGAAAATCCCCTGAGATATTCGGCAAAGGCGAGCGGTCCGCGGCAGGGCGGACCGCTCGTTCGTCTTCGGCTATCGGATCGTGGCGAGCATGATCGCCTTGATGGTATGCTTGCGGTTCTCGGCTTGATCCCAGGCGCGGCTCCGCGGTCCGTCGATGACGTCCGCGGTCACTTCTTCTCCCTTCACCGCGGGTAAGCAATGGAGGAAGATGGAGTCTCCGCGGCCGGTGCGCGCCATGAGCGCGGCGTCCACCCGGTATTTCTCGAGGAGCCGTAGCCGTTCGGCGCGTATCGCCTCTTCGCCCATGGATACCCAGACGTCGGTATAGACGGCATCGGCTCCCGCGACCGCGGCGAGATCGTCCGTCACCGTGATGCGCGAGCCGGATTCTTGGGCGAAGGGCGCGCTGATGTCCCTGATCGTACTATCGGGGAAGAGCTCCGCGGGCGTCACCACCGTGAAGTTGACGCCGAGTTTCGCGCAGATCACCATGAGCGAGCGCGCCACATTATTGCGTCCGTCGCCGACGAAGCAGAGGGTCCTTCCCTTGGACTCGCCGAAGGCTTCTTCCAGCGTCATGATGTCGGCGAGCGCCTGGGTAGGATGGTACTCGTCCGTGAGGCCATTGTAAACGGGCACCCCCGAATACTTCGCCAGGGTTTCCACCGTCGACTGCTTGAAGCCGCGGA
>JAEWSV010000001.1 GCA_023398155.1 Spirochaetota bacterium | reverse complement strand
CTGCAACGGCCGGCGCAGCCGGTTTTTTGGGTCCGGCCGGAGCTGCGGGGCGGGACGCGGGCGCCGGAGATGCCGGATGCGCCGCCGATGCCGGAGCCGCGGGGGCGACGGGATCTGCGGGCGCGGTCGGAGCCGGAACGGAGTCCGGAGTTGGCGCGGGAGCCGCCGGTGCGGAGACGGCCGGGTTTTTCGGCGCCGAGGGTTTGGTCGCGGGCGCTTGCGGCTTATCCGCGGGCGCCTGCGGAGCGGCCTTCTCCTGTTTGGCTATGAGCGGCGGGACGACGTCCTCCTCCGGGGCGAGGACGAAGATGCGGGCGCCCAGGAGCCGCGGGGCGAAGTACCTGTCGGTGAGGGGCGAGACGATGACGCCGGTCTTCGGTCCCGCGGAGACCGCGTGGACGAGCGATTTGTCGTCCACGAGGATGGCGACGTGGCTCGGCGCGCCGCCCACCGTATCGAATACGAGGACGTCGCCGGGCCTAGCCTGGGCCAGGGTCGTCGGTTTACCGGCGGCCCACTGGGCTTTCGAAGTCCGGGGAAGCGGGATGCCCGCGGCTCGGCCGAACACGTAGCGGACGAAGCCTGAACAATCGAAGGCGCGGGGCGATTCGGCTCCGTACACGTAGGGGACGCCGCGGAAGCTGAGCGCGGTCTCTACGATTTCTTTCCGTACCGCCGATACGGGAGTCTCTCCGACCGCCGCTGCGGCGCAGAGAACGAACGCGGCGAGGGATATCGTGCGGATATTCATGCGTCTACGCTATTTCGGATGGACCGGCTTGTCAAATCGCTTCCGCGCCGAGGACCCCCGGACTGCATCCGACGAACAGCGGGGGACGCGCCGCGGGAAATCAACGGAGCTCGCAGCGATTCCTTCCCGACTGCTTGGCGAGGTAGAGGGCTTCGTCCGCCTGGGAGATGAGGTCCCGGAAATCCTGTTTACCCGTACCGCTGGCGACTCCGATGCTGACCGTCAATCGGAGCGTCGGATGGTCGGTGAGCCTGAGGCCTTCCGCGAGCCGCCTGATGCGCTCCGCCGCGGTCATGGCGACCCGCGCGTCCGCTCCGGGCAGCAGGACGACGATCTCCTCGCCGCCGTAGCGGCAACAGAGATCCTCCACGCGAAGCGCCTCGCGGCAGCGGGAAGCCATGGCGATAAGCGCCTCGTCCCCGGCCGGATGGCCGAAACCGTCGTTGACTTGCTTGAAATGGTCGATATCGATCATGAGGGCGGAAAGCGGAGCGCGGGCGGAGAAGCCGGAGACGAGGGCCGCCGCGCGCGTCATGAAGGAGCGACGCGTCGGCAGGCCGGTGAGCCAATCGGTGGATGCCTCTTGCTCGGTCGCGCGGTACCGGATGGCGTTCGCGAGGGAGACGCCGGCGTGTTCCGCGAAGAGGAGGGCGGCCGAGGTTTCCTCGATGCCGTAGGCATCGCTCCGCACGGCGAATAATTCCATATAGCCGAGGACGCGGTCGCGTCGAAGGAGCGGGACTTCCAGGCGTGACGCGAAAGGGCCCCCCGCGGGCGAGCTGACGACGGGCTCTCGGGCGGTCCGTGTCCGTTCGGCCCTCTCGATGATAGGGTCCGCGTCGAGGGCGCCCTTGTCCAAGCCGATGGAAGCGAGCGCCGAATACCGATCGCCGTTTTCCGTCCAGATCACGGCCGCATCGAAGGGGATGACCCGTTTGGCCTGGACGAGCATCCGTTCCGCGGACCTGAGGGGATCGAGTTCGGAGGAAAGGATGGCTCCCGCGGCCCTGAGTTCCTCGGACCGGAGATAGCGGAGCTGCAGCTCCTCGCTCGTCCGCCGCGCCGCCTCCGCCTGTTCGACGTATTCGGTCACGTCTTCGTCCCAACCGAAATAGAGCCGGGGGACGGCGTCGGAGGCGCGTTCCAGCACCACCGCCTTATGCTTCACCGTCCGATAATCGCCGTCGCGGGACCGTATACGGTACGAGCCCGACCAGGAATCCGCTTTCCCGTTGAGTAGGCGTTTTTCGAAATCGTCCGCGAGGGAACGATCGTCGGGATGGAGATACCGTTTCCAACGACTGCCCCGCATTGCCGCCGCGGAATACCCGAGTTCTTTCCAGAAGGTGTTGGGAATGCACTCGTCGCTGACGTAATCCTTCACGAAGACGCCGACTCCCCGAAGCAGGGCTCCGATGGAGGCGGACGAGAGGATTCGATCCATCAGGGGACCGCTGAGGTTATCGATCGAATCGAATCGGCCCGCATCGTCACGCATAGGGTTTAACGATTACGGCAGTATACACCACCGCCGCGAAATTGGACAGCGGAGAAGCGCGTTCCGAGCCGGCGCTTGACGCGATCCCCTATTGCGGCGAAGCTCCATAACAGAAATCCCCGCTGCGGAGGTATTCGTGGCCTTCTTGGACGTATTCCGTTTCGGCTTTGCCGCTTTCTTCGTCGCCGGACACGCCGCGTGCGTCGGCGGGCTCCTCGCCGAGAAGGCGCGGGGAGCGCGCGCGACGCGAAGGCTCGCGCGCCGCCGGGAATCGGGCGATTCGGTACCGACGGTATCGGTCATCGTGCCCGCGAGGAACGAGGAAAAACGGATCGGCCCCCTGTTGGACTCCCTGCGCGTCCAGGACTATGCGGCCGCGGAATTCATCTTCATCGATGATCGTTCGGATGATGCTACCGCCCGCATCCTCGCCGATTTCGTCGCTTCCTTGCCCGCGGCTATGGGGCGGGTGGTGACCCTCGACGCCAACCCGGGGCCGAATTTCAAACAGTACGCGCTGCGGCGCGGAATAGAGGCCGCGACGGGGGAGTACCTTCTCTTCACCGACGCCGACTGCGCGGTCTCCTCTTCCTGGATATCCGCTATGGTAGCGCGCCTGGACGATGACGGGACCGGCCTCGTGATCGGCCCCGTGTTCAAACGCATCGCGCGAAGGGATGCCTTCCACGTCTACCAAGCCTTCGATCATGCGGTCCGTTATATGTACCTCGCCGCTGCCGCGGGACTCGGCCTGCCCTGCGGAGGCTTCGGGAATAACCTCATTTTCCGTCGCTCGGCCCTCGACGCCATCGGCGGATACGAGGCGGTGCCGTACTCGGTCACCGAGGACGCTGCGTTGATCTCTTCGGTCCGGAGGAAAACGGGCTACGGGATCCGCGCCGCGCTGGAGGCCGACGCTCGCGTCATCACCGATCCGGTGGAGAACGTCCGGGATTTCGTCTCGCAATGCCTGCGCTGGAACAACGGAGGCCTGTTCGCTCCGGATCCCTTCACGAGGATCGGTTTCGGCGCCTTGGTGATCACGATATCCGCGGGCGTGCTGGGATTGCCTGCCTGCTTCTTCCTGCCCGCGCTCTGGCCCCTGCCCGCCGCCGTGCTCGTCTCCATGCTGTCCAATACCTTTTTCGCGCAGCGCATCGCGGGCGAGACGCTCCCGGGGCGGTACTTCCGCTACTTCCCGCATTTAGTCTTTATGCCGCTCTACACCTTGTTCCTCACCGTCATCGGTTACGCGGGCGTAGAAGTGCGCTGGAAGGGCGCGAAGTTGGACTAGCGGCCGTGGCGAGACTTTCGAGCATCCGGGCCCGGCTCATCCTGTACAGCGCGTCCATCACCCTCCTCGTGCTCGCCTCCCTCATGGCGGTCTCCTTCATCACGCTGCGGGATTTCCTGCGGGAGAGCCTGCTCTCGGGCGCCCGCTACCAGCTGAGGGTCGCGATGGACCACATCGACCGGGATATGGACCGCCTCGCC
>JAEWSV010000027.1 GCA_023398155.1 Spirochaetota bacterium | reverse complement strand
GCTCCACGGGGAGCGCGGCGGTCCGGAGTACGAGCGCTATGTTATTGGCCTCTTCGGCGTCGAATCCGGTCAGCCGAACGGAGTCGCGGATGGGCTCCTGGATGCGGGCCCGGGACTTCACCTTGTCGTCCATCACGATGGAGAGCGCCTTGTTGACGTTGGCGGAGGTGAGCTTATAGAAGATCTCGCCGCCTTCGGCGTCCAGGAGGAAAGTGACTTCCGGCTGGCCGGTCACCGCGTCGCGGTCCACGAGGGCGTTCTTGATATGGTTACCGTCCAGCCCCACTTCCTTTTTGATCGCCGTGTAGCCGACGAACTCGTCCAGGCCGTACCGGTCTTTCTCGTAGACGCCGCGGATGACGACGTCGGCGGGAACTATGGTCGGATCGATGAGCTGTCCCTCCCCGTTGAAGGTAGTCGTCGGGTTGGCGGCATAATAGGAGAGGAAGGCGGCGGTCGCTTCGTCGTCCACGATGTGGAAGGCGAGCCGGCCCTTGCCCATGATGATCGAGTTGATGCGTTCGGGATCGGCGGCTCCGGGTATCTCGACGTAGATCTGGTCGTTGCCCTGGCGGCGGATTACCGATTCGGTGAGGCCGAAGCGGTCGATGCGGCTGTTCAGCACCTCGAGGCCGCGGCTCATCGCATCTTCGCGGTCGGCCTCGGTGAGGTCGCGGCCGAGGCGTTCCTTGACCGAATCCATGTTCGCCTGGATCACGACGCTCATGCCGCCCGAAAGGTCCAGGCCGAGCTGGATCGCGCTCGAGTGGAGGTCTTTCAGCTCGAGGATTTCCTTGCTGTACTGGCCCTCGATGGCCTCGAGCGCTTCTTTTTCGCTCGCGAAAGCCGCGAGCACGGAGCGCGCGTCCCACGTTTCCGGGGCGGGCATCTTGACGAGTTTATAGTTCGCCTTCGCCGCCTTGGCGAGGAAATCGAGCCCTTCGGGCATCGCCCCGTTCTCGCGGGCGAGATTCTTGAGGGCGGTGAGTTCGGCCTGAGCCTTTCTCGTTGAGTAGGTCTTGATCTGTTCGCGGGAACCCAGCGCGAGCGCCTGGTCCTCCTTCGGAACCATAAAGTACCAGCGCAGGGTCGGGTAGAGAAACGCGAAGCATACCGCGACCGTCGCAAGGACGATGAAGAACCGATACCGTTTGCTCATGCCATTGCTCCAGATGATCCGTAGTACGACGCTTCGCGTCGGTTCAAGCCGACGCGAAGCGAGGACTCGGGGAAAATGCGATCCACCGCGTAAAGCGGCGGACCAGCTCGTTTATTTCTTCTCTTCGATCGCCGCGCTCTCGGCGGCATCCTTCTTATCGGCCTTGGAGGGCTTCTCCGCCTTCTCGACCTTCTCGACCACCACGGAAGCGATGGCGCTGCGGCTGAACTCGATCTTGGCGTTCTCGTCCACCTTGATCACGACGGTGCCACCGTCCTTCACCGACTGGACGACGCCGTGCACGCCGCCGATGGTGACGACCTTATCGCCCTTCTTGACGGCGTTGAGCATCTTTTCGGTTTCTTTCTGCTTCTTGTTCTGCGGCCGGATGATGAGGAAGTAGAAAATGAGGATGACGAGACCGAACGGAATGAACGTGGTCAGGAGTTGTCCGGTCGAGCCGGCGGAACCGCCGGCATCGGGGGCCCCCATGAGGAGGGGAAGGGCAAATGTATACATACGGAAACATCCTTATGTCAGAGTTCCCGGTAAAATAGCACAGCCCCCCCGCTCGGTCAAGGCAGGACGCAGTCCGCGCTCGTAAGGGTCGTCTTGGGATTCACGCCCAATATGATTCAGTCCGAGCGGGGGCCGCTCATATTCTAAGGAAAATTTAGAATTACGGCGGCCGCTTACAGGACTTGGGTTCGTTGGGCGTCCACTTTCAAGACGCCGAAGAGGCGCCCGAAGGGCGCGTCGCGGGTATACGCGGTCCCCGCGGCGGCGTTGTAGGCGGCGGCCACTATGTCCAAATCCGCGGGGTCATCGCTCCGCAGCGCCGAGGCGTAGGCGGCCCGGAACAAGCCCTTCGCCGCGAGCTCACGCGTGGAAAGACCGCCGTACGCCCGTTTGGCTTGGCCGTCGACGAGGGCGACAGGACCGTCGTAACCGATGGTGAAAATGAAATCTTCTCGGGAAAGCATGGCTACACTATAACATGATCGATCGGAATCGCGATGCGATTCCGCGGTAAACGTGAAGCGGGAAGCGCGAAGCGGCCGTTCGGAGACCGCTCCGCGCTTGGAATCGGCGCGTCAGTCCGCCTTCGAAAAATCTTCCTTGCCCGCGCCGCACATCGGGCAGACCCAGTCTTCCGGCAACTTCTCGAAGGCGGTCCCCGCCGCCACGCCGTTGTCGGGATCGCCCGTTTCGGGGTCGTAGATATACCCGCACACGTCGCAAACGTACTTCTGCATATATCGCTCCTTATGCTCCGACTCTCCCGGAGGTCGGTTATTAGGTTACCTAGATCAGGCCTTCCACAAGCCGTGCAGGTTGCAGTACTCCCGCGCCGTTACCTTGGCCGCGCTGACCTGGAAGCGCGCGGTCGGCGCATCGCCCGGCTTCAGGAATTTCCGGTAGGAGACTCCGTCGGCGATAAGCTCGATCCATTCTATCCAATGCTTTTCTTCCATCGGATGGGCGATGGATCCTACGGAAACCGTATACCCGTCCGCGGTCTTCTCTATCACCGGCACGTGCTTTTCCTTGGAGGCGTCCACCGTATTTTCTGCGACGGCTTTCATGGGCACTCCGCAGCAAACCAATTCCCCGTCGCCCGCGTGAAGCACTTCAACGATGTTGCCGCAGAGTTCGCATTTGTAGATTACCGCTTTCTCAGCCATTTCGACCTCCCGAATATACTACTCGCGAAAACGCGAAACATCAAAAACTTACCAGTTTTCTCCGAGAAGCTCGAAATAGGACTGGGGATGGGCGCAAGCCGGACAAGCCTTCGGGGCTTCCTCTCCTTCGAAGATATAACCGCAGTTGAGGCAGCGCCAAACTTGGGCCTTCTCGCGCTTGAATACCTTCCCCGCGTCCACGTTGGCCTTAAGCCCGCGGTACCGCTTGGCGTGCTGCTTCTCCGCCACCGCGATGGCTTCGAACACCGTGGCGATAGCCGAGAAACCCTCGTCGCGCGCGACCTTGGCGAAACCGGGGTACATGGTCTGCCACTCGTAGTTCTCGCCGCCCTCGGCCTCCAGCAGGTTCTCGCTCGTGGTGCCGATCACGCCGGCAGGGAAGGTCGCCTCGATCTTGACCTCTCCGCCCTCGAGGAACTTGAAGAGGCGCTTGGCGTGCTCCTTCTCCTGATCGGCGGTCTCGGTGAATATCTGGGCGATCTGCATGAAACCTTCTTCCCGCGCCTTGCTGGCGAAGTATGTATACTTATTGCGGGCCTGGGATTCGCCGCAGAACGCGGTGAGGATGTTCTTCTCGGTCTGGGTACCTTTGAGGCTTTTCATCGGTCGTCTCCTGTGGATTGGTGGTGGTGGTTCGGCGGCTAACGACGGCGCGTCGCCGCCGTCGTTCCGTAGCCGACAGCGTACATTCTTATATCGAAATCGAAAATTTACAAGTATTCAAATAATCTTTTAACGAATAATCGGAACGAATACCGAGACGCGAAAGGGAGAAATCGAAGCGAACCGGATCGTCGGGATCGAAGGCCCGGAGCGATGCGGTAACCTCCAAGGCGGCGGCGAGGTCGGCCGTCGCGCGGGACGCGAGGCCGAGCGCGCGGGAGATGCGGTGGATGTGCGTATCGAGGGGCATCACGAGTTCCGCCGGCGAGACGCAGGTCCAGGCCCCGATGTCCACCTGATCGCGCCGCACCATCCAGCGAAGGAAGAGCATGAGCCGCTTGCACGCGCTGCCGTCACGGGGCGCCGGTAGGAGATTGCGCGCGAGGCCATCCGCTCCGGCGGATGACCCGGCGCGGCGGACCAAACCAGCCGCCGGGGCGGACGATTCCGCCCTGACGATCGCGGATCCGTCGGCGACGGACGCCGCCCGCCGCGCCGAGTCAAGGACGAGGTCGACGAAGCGGTCGCCGGCGACGAGAAGGCGGGCTGAAGGTCCGGCGCGCGTCGCAGCCTCTCCTCCGCCCTCCCCCGCAGGCCTTCCCGCGGCGAAAGCGCCCTCCAACGAGCCGAACCGGCCTTGGAGGTCGGCTGCCGCCGAAAGCAGGGCGGCGAGATCGCGCCGAGGGAAGAACCGGTACGCGTCCAAGCCCAGCCGAGCCCTGGTTCCCGCGGGACCGAGCTCGGCCACCGCGGCGGCAGGTTCAGAGCCGAAAGGTTCGAGACAGCGCCGCGCCGCGTCCACGATGGCGCGGGCGCGGCCGAGCGCCAAGACTGCGCAGAAAAGCCCGACGAGCTCGCGGTCGGCCTCCGCACCATAGGAGCGCACTACCAAGAGAGGATCGGGATCGATGAGTTCCCCGCGGTGGCAATCCGCGTAGACGCGATCCAGGAGGGCCTTCAGCGTGGCCGAGTCGGGCTTTTCCACGGTCAGGGGGCGGTCCCGAGCAGGGCCGCGTACTCCGCCTGGTAGCCTTTGAGGAGGGGATCGTCCGGAGCGAGGGCGAGCGCTTGCTTGAGATAGTAGACCGTCCGACGGTCGTCCTTACGGCCCCGATAGATCTCCATCATCGCGACGAGGGCGTCCAGATTACGCGGGTCCTCGAATAGGCTCGAACGAAGGTCCCCCATCATTCCCTCCTCATCCGTCCTGAGGCGGCTGCGGAGGAAGTAGAACCGGCTCTTCGCCGATCCCGATGCGATCGACGCCAACCGCGCATCGATTATGCGCGCGGCTTCCGTCCTCTGACCCGCGGTCGACAGCGCGGACGCGTAGAACGCGGCTGCCTCGTCGTTCGACCGGTCCAGCTCGTAGAGCTCGCGGGCGGCCGCCAGGGCCGCGTCGATCTGATTGAGGCCGGTGCGCACCGTATAGGCATTCTTGAGATCTTCCCGCGAGCGGCGCTCTTGCAGCAGGCGTTCGGAAAGCGGCGCGGCCTCTTGCCACGCCTTGCGCACCACCGCGTCCTTCAGCGCCAATTCAATGACCAACGGAGAGCCGGCGGCGGAAGAGAGGAGGCTCCGCAGGTATTCGCGGCCTTCCCGTTGATCCTCGGCGCGCGGAGATTCCATGAGCAGGCGCGCGGCGTAGGCGGCGGCTTCCAGGTCGTTCCGGTCGGAGCGCAGGATGGACCTAAGATAGGCGACGGCGGAATCGCGGTTGCGGTAACCCTCCGCCTGGACGCGCGCGCGAAGGAAAAGATAGAGCCGGTCCGCGGCGTTCGAGCCGGCTACGGCATCCAGAAGCGGCTGGGCCTGAACGAAAGCGCCCTGTTCCACCAAAGAGTGCGCGCGCATGAGCATGAACGCGGTATCCTTGGGATCGCGCTGTAAAACCTCCGCGATCGCGGGCGCGGCGCGAGCCCAGTCCGAAGACCGGTAGTAGGCGCGCGCCATCTCCCGCTTTATCGAAAGGTTATCCGGGTATCGGACCAAGGCCTCGGAAAGGAAGGTTATCGCTTCCTTCGGCCGGCCCAGGCCGGAGAGCATGCGCGCCGCGGCGGCGACCGCGGGATAGCAGTCCGCCGAACGTATCGCCGCCTCCTCGTACGCAACCAAGGCCTCCTCAAGAAGTCCCTGGCGTTCGGCGACGATGCCTCGGAAATACGGGTCCAGCACGGAGGTGGCGCTGAGCGCGGCGGCGCGTTCAAGGTCCGGCTTGGCCACGGCGAGACGCTCGTAGCGCGTCTCGTTGAGCAGGGCGACGAAGGGGAGAACGTGCTCGAGATAATCCTGGGAGGAGGAAGCGGCGGGGGTGTAGGCGCCGCGCGCCGATTCCGAAATGATGCGCGCGTAGGCGTGGGTCGCGGGCGGATCGGCCGGCGGCAGGTTGGGAGCGATCTCGGGGTAGAGCTCAGCGATGAGCGTTACGGCGGCGGCCTGCATGGCTCGGCCGAATTCCGAACCGCCGACGTCGCGGCTTCGGATCAAATCGAGGGCGCGGAGCAGGGGCGGCGGCGTTCCGTCCTCCACGAGCAGCCGGAGCTCGTCCGCCAGACCCGCGCCGCGCCGGGGCGCGACCGCGGCCGGCTCCTTCGCCTCCGTGGCGAGGGCCGTCTCCCGCGCCGCGGGCGGAGAAGAAGCGCAGGCCGCTAAAAGCGCGAGGAGGCCCAAGATGGGCAGCGCGGACGCGAAGTACGTCGCGGACCTCACGGTCCCCGCTCCCCCGAATTCTCCCCGGTCGCGATCGAAGCGAGGGTTACGATGAGGCCGGCGAACAAGAGGAGCAGCGGCCACCAGGCAAGGATGAAGCGTTTGAAGGAAAAGGGGACGAGGCCGAACGAGAACAGGAGAAAGGCGGAACCGAGCGCGACAAAAGCGAGGGCCGGCACCACGAACCGGGCACGGGCCTTGCGATAGCGATGCCAGCCCGCCGGAACGAGAGCGAGTCCCGCGAAGATGGACAGGCAAGGCCAAAGCCGGCGTAAAGGACTCAAGAGCGCTCCCGACGCTACGAGGAGCAAGAGGATGCCGATCTGCAGGAAGAAGGCCGCGACGAAAAGATAGCGGGCGCTGCGGCGAAGCTTGACCGCCATGAAGGCGAGGATCGCGCCGGCTATCACGAAGGCGGCCGCGGGCACCGCAGCGACTCGGGAACCGCCGCCGGCGGATATGAAGATGATAGTGAAACCCAAGATCGTTGATGAGAAGCCGAGCAGCAT
>JAEWSV010000009.1 GCA_023398155.1 Spirochaetota bacterium | reverse complement strand
ACGCACTCGTCGCAGATATAGACGTTGTCGGGACCAGCGATGAGGCGCCGTGCCATGTCCGCGCTCTTGCCGCAGAACGAACAGGCCCGCTCGTTTCCGCCGTTGCCGCTGCCGCTATTACGAAGTCGCGCCATCGCCCTTCCTTGTAAGTATCCGGTCGACGATGCCGTACTCGACGGCTTCGACGGCGGACATGTAGTAATCGCGTTCCATGTCGGAGGCGATTCTCTCCTCGTCTTTATCGGCGTGCTTCGCGAAGTACTCTATCGTCATTTTCTTGAGGCGCACGATTTCCCGCGCCTGGATGCCGATATCCCGCGCTTGGCCTTGGGCGCCGCCCCAGGGCTGGTGGATGAGTATGCGGGACGAGGGGAGGGCGAGCCGCTTTCCGCTCGCGCCCGCCGTCAGGATCAGCGCGCCCATGCTGGCCGCCTGTCCCATGCAGATGGTCTGGACGTCGCATTTAACGTACTGCATCGTATCGTAGATGGCGAAGCCGGCGGTCACCGACCCGCCGGGCGAGTTCACGTACAGGCTGATGTCCTTCTCGGGATCCTGGCTTTCCAGGAAGAGGAGCTGAGCCACGACGAGGTCGGCGGTAAGATCGTTGATCTCTCCGTCGAGGAACACGATCCGGTCCTTGAGGAGCCGCGAATAGATGTCGTACGAACGCTCGCCGATTCCCGTCTGCTCGACGACGACGGGAACGAGGCCGTGCATATGTTCATTCATGCCGTCAATTTACCCATTATTGGAAATCAGGTCCAGGTATTTCGCCTTCTTTCCCTTCTTGAGCTTGGCCTCGGCGAGGAGGAGGTCGAAGAGTTTGCGCTCCTTGAGGTCTTCGCGGAGGTAGCTCTTCATGTCTTCGCGCTCGTAGCGCTTCTTCACGTCTTCAACGGTCGCGCCCATGGAGGCGGCCATCGACTCGAATTCTTTTTCTACTTCGTCGTCGCCGATCTGGATGCCCAATTCGGTCATGAGCTTCTCTACGACGAGGCGCGCCTTTAGGGACTTCTCCACCTCGGGGCGCCAATCGGCCATGAGGTCCTCGTAAGTCTTGCCGGATGCCTGGATGATGCCGAGGAGCTGCTCGTCGGTAGCGTTGAATCGGTGCGTTAGCTGATGCCAGCGGTTATCGAGCTCCACGCGGATCATGGATTCGGGGATCTCGGCTACCGTGGTTTCCAGGGCCTTCTCGAGGAAGGCGTTGATCTTGAGCTCGCGGAGCCGGTTCTCCAGGTTCTTCTCCAGATTGGCCTTAAGATCGGCCTTGAGGTCCGCGAGTGTCTTGTACTTCTCGCTCACGTCCTGCGCGAGATCGTCGTCCAGGGCAGGGAGTTTCTTTTCCTTGATGGTCTGTACGGAGACGCGGAGCTTCTTGGTGGTTCCCGCCAGATCCTTGTCCTCAAAATCGGCCGGGTAGGACTTGTCGAAGTCTTTGCTCTCGCCCTTCTTCATGCCGACGATCTCGTCGTCGAATTTGAAGACATTGTAGCCGGTGCCCACGGTGAACGCGAAATCCTGGCGCTCGGATGCGGGGACGACCGAGCCGTCTTGGGCCAGTTCGCAGTAGCTCACGGTCACGACGTCGCCCTTGGCGATCTTCGCTCCGTCCTCTTTGTCGAGGACCACCGCGTTGCGCTCGCGGACCTGCTCCAGCTCGCGCGCGATGTCCTCTTCGCCTACCGAGACGACTGGCGTCTCGACCTCCACGCCCTTCCAAACGCCGACCTTGACGTCGGGGAACACGTCGTAGGTGACGGTGAAGGACAGATCCTTATCGAAGTCGAGGGCGGGTTCGTCCTTGACTGACGGGGTGGAGTAGGGGAGCGGACGAGCGTCGGCGGGGAAGTCTTCGGCGGCGAAGAGTTCCTGGAGGGACTTCTCCATGATGCGGCCGATTGCCTCGCCCTTGAGCGATTCGCCGAATTTTCGCTCGAGGACTTCCCGAGGGACTTTGCCCTTGCGGAAGCCGGGTATCTGAACGCTTTTGGCGTAGGACTGGATGAGATCATCGTACTGGGTTCGAACGTCGCTCGCGCCGATCGTGACGGACAGCTTCACCGCCGAATGTTCGAGATGGGAGATTTCCTTGGATACGACCACTTCGGTTCCTCTTCATGTCGTGGACTGCGCCGCGAGAAACGGCGTTTCGAGAAAGCTAACGAGTACCTTAGAAGAAAGGCGATCCGCTTTCGGATCGCCTAACACCGAAGAGCGGGAAACGGGAGTCGGACCCGCGACATGCGTCCCTACGGGCCGCGGGTCGATAGGTATTGGGTTGAACGGCCCGCCTCCCGCTCACACCTTTCAATAAACATCGAGCGGGAAACGGGAGTCGGACCCGCGACATCCACCTTGGCAAGGTGGCGCTCTACCACTGAGCTATTCCCGCGATCATTCGGACTTCCTTACTGGGAAATCCGTTTCGCCCCTTCAGCTCGCGCTCGCTGGCTTGCGAGAGAAGGGACTTGAACCCTTACGCCTACGGCACCAGATCCTAAGTCTGGCGTGTCTACCAATTTCACCACTCTCGCTCGGCGTCGGACGATGCGGCGATTCTAGCGGAACGGAATAAGGCTGTCAAGGCGGATAGCTTCGAGCACCGGCCTTCAAATCCCGTCGGGGAATCGTCTTATCCCGTAGGTAGGAAGAAGGTTGAACGGTCCGACTCCCGCCGGAAATGAAAAAGGTCCTGAACTTGCGTTCAGGACCCGTGTAGCGGGAAACGGGAGTCGGACCCGCGACATCCACCTTGGCAAGGTGGCGCTCTACCACTGAGCTATTCCCGCGAAACCTGCCCCGAAGGGCCGACCCTCTAGAAGAGGATCGTTATGAGCCGCGAAGGGTTCGAACCTTCGACCCGCAGATTAAGAGTCTGCTGCTCTGCCAGCTGAGCTAGCGGCCCAAGTTACCTTTCAATTCGATGCACGTCTACGTCACTGAAGCCGTAGAAATCCATCTTTCTTGCGTCCGACAGGAGTCGAACCTGCGACCTACGGATTCGAAGTCCGTCGCTCTATCCAGCTGAGCTACGAACGCATTCGCTGTCTCGTCAGAGCGCCGTTCCCTTAATCGGTAGGGTGGATGACGGGGTTCGAACCCGCGACACCCAGCTCCACAGGCTGGCGCTCTACCGGCTGAGCTACATCCACCGTCGAACTGACAGGGGAACTATGCCTGAAACCAATGAAAGAGTCAATATCTTTCCGTTAGTTTTTTTTAGTGGAAAGAGCTCTTCACTTGGCACGCTTTCCCTCCGCAATACCGCATTCGAAATTGGCAAGTCGGTAAGCGCATCCATCCTGGACGCGTCGTCGCCCGGCGCGATGGCGAGCGTGTTCGAGCGGCGACGGTTCGGCTCTTGCCGCGTTCCTTTTTTATCTCAGTTCGAACTTCCGAGATGCCGATACAAGAGGCGAGGCAAAGGAAATGAATAGCAATGCGAACCTCGTCGCGCGCTGCGCGGACATTCTCAGGCAGGAAACGGCGCTTCTGGAACGGCTCGCGGCCGCTCAAGAGGTAGTAAGGAACGCGGTTTTCGCGCGCGAATGGACTGACCTGGAAACGATGCTCGCCCGCCTCGCCGCGTATGGCGGCGAATTCGAGCTCCTCGAGGCCGAACGCGCGCGCATCTTCTCCGAATTCGCGAGCGGTCCTTCCGACCGCGAGAGCGTCGGTTTCTACGCGCTCGCTTCGAGGCTCGGCGACGCCGACCGGAGGGAACTCACCGAACTGTACCGTCGGCTCAAGCTGGACGCCCTCAAGGTCCGGTTGGCCAACGATGCGCTAACCGCCTACCTCGCGGACGCGCGTGGTACGCTTTCCGATTTCATGGACGCGGCTTTTCCCGACCGGAAGGGGAAGATCTATTCCCGCAGGGGAAAGACCGTTCATCCGGAGATGCGATCCATCGTTCTAGATCGTAGCCTTTAGGAATTAAGCGGGGCACCCATGCAGTCAACTTTCGCGGGCATAGAGATCGGCAAACGTTCGGTCGTCGCCCATCAGCAAGGACTCGCGACTACGGGCCACAACCTCTCCAACGCTTCCACGGATGGGTATTCGCGCCAGCGAGTCGAGCTCTCTCCCTTCGAACCCATCTACCTTCCGGGCCTCAACCGGGAGGAGACGCCGGGCCAGATCGGGCAGGGGACGGTAGTCGAGCGGATCGAACGGGTGCGCGACCAGCTCCTCGACAAGCGCATCGTAGCCCAATCGAACGGCGAAGGCTTTTGGGAGACGCGCGACAAGTACGTACTCATGCTGGAGCGTATCTACAACGAGCCCGCGGACGTCTCTATACGCGGCCGGATGGACGCCTTCTGGGACGCTTGGCAGGAATTGTCGGTGCATCCCGCCGATTCCGCGCCGCGTAAGGCGGTCCTGGAACGGGGCAAGACCCTCGTTGACGCCATCCACGAGCGATACAAAGGCGTGGCGGGGCTGCGCGATATGGCCGAAGAAGATATACGCGGCACGGTGACGCGCGTGAACGCCCTTTCCCGGCAGATTGCGGGGCTCAACGAAGAGATAACTAAGATCCGTGCCCAGGGCGACAATCCCAACGACCTTTACGACCGGCGTGACCTCCTCGTGGAGCAGCTCGCGGGCATCATCGATATCACCGCCGACGGCCGCGATCCTGACGAGTTCGTCGTACATACGGCCGGTTTCATGCTCGTGCAGGGCAGGATAGGGTGGGAATTCGATGTCCGGTCGGGCATCGATACCGAAGGATATTCGCAGATCGTCTGGGAGGAATCGGGCGAAGAGGCCCATTTCCAGGGGGGCAGCCTGGCCGCCCTCGTGGAACTGCGGGACCGGACGCTGCGGGGAGAGCTCCAGAGCCTGGACTCCATGACGATGAACTTCGTGGACCTCGTGAACGACGCCCACCGCTCAGGATCGGGCCTCAACGGCAAGACCGGCCTCGATTTCTTCACGGAACGGCCTTTCGTCACCAACGTCGCGGGGAACTACGACCGGAACGGGGACGGCGAATACGACTCCAGCTACGTCTTCCGCATTACGGGCGCCAATAGCCTTGAGGAGCGGGCTCAGATAGGCCTCGAAGGCCGGATCCGGCTTTCCGGCGCCGACGGAGACGTCGAGGTTCCGTACTATCCGACCGACACCGTCTCCGACGTCGTCGCCCGCATCAACGATTCGGGAGCCGAGGTCGTGGCGCGCCTGGACCAGAGCGGGCGGCTCAGCCTCAAGGGAACGCCTGCCGCTGAGAGCGTAAATCCCGATTTCGTCATCCGGCGCGTGGAGGATTCCGGCCACTTCCTCGGCGGGTACGCGGGGGTACTCGTGGGTCGCGGCCCGGACGGCGCGTACGATTGGGGCGCTGCGGACGCGGTCCTCTCCCTCCGCGGCGGCGAGCTCGACTACGCGGTCGCCCCGGTAGCGCACCCTTCCGGCTGGATAGAGGTGAATCCCGCGCTCGTCAAGGATCCCACCTCCGTGGCCGCCGGCTACGGTGAGAACGGCAAGGCGGCGAATCCGGGAAACGGCGAGGCCGCCCTCGCGATCGCCTCGCTCAGGAATACCGCGGTGATGGTCGGAAGGCTCGATACCTTCGACGACTATTTCGCCGACGCGGTCGCCCGCGTGGGTCTCATGGGCGAGCAGTCGGACCGGGCCCTGGAGACCCAGAACCTCATCATGAAGCAGCTCCGCGACATGCGCGATTCTATTTCCGGCGTTAACATCGACGAGGAATTGTCGCAGATGATCAAGTACCAGCACGGCTACGCCGCCGCGGCCCGGTTCATCAGCACCGTGAACGACATGCTCGACGTGATCATAAACCGGATGGGAGTGTAATAGGCCATGAGACGCGTTTCCACCGACATGCCGAACGGCGATCTCCAGTATCGCCTCCGCCGGCATGAAAGCGACCTTTCGTCCCTGCAGACCAAGATGGCCACGCAGTCCAAGATAAAGGAACTCCGGGACGATCCGCTCGCCGCCGCCCACGCGGTGCGCTACGAGTCCTTCCTCGCTCGGCTTTCGCGGTTCGAGGATAACGCGCTCTACGCGCGGGACCATTTCAAGGTGACCGACGGGTATATGCGCCAAGCCCAGGACGTCATGCAGCGCGTGCGGGAGCTCGCGGTGCAGGGCGCGAACGGGACCTACGCGCAGGAAGATCTACGCTACATGGGGGTCGAGGTGAATGAGCTCCTCAAGGAGCTCGTCCAGATCGCCAACGTGGTCGGTCCCGACGGTAAACGCCTCTTCGCGGGAGACAAGGCCTTCACCGAACCCTTCCGCGCCGTGGCGGGGTCCGTCCCCGGCGCAGGCGCGGAAGTGACCGCGAAGGTCGAGTACCAGGGCTCCGGCGCGGCTCGCCGGGCTGAAGTGGACGAGGGCGCCTACGCTACCCTCGATCTCGGCGGCGGCGAGGCCTTCTGGGCCGAAAAGATGCAGGTTTTCTCATCCTTCGACGCGACTTCCTATCGCGCTTCGGAAGCGGGGAACTTCTTCGTCGACGGCCAGCGCATCGACGTCGCGCCCGGAGATACCGTGCACGCGATCGTCGCCAAGATCAATGAGTCCCCCGCGCCGGTTAAGGCATACGTGGATCCGGAGACCCGCGGCCTTGCCTTGGAAGGAACGAACGCGCACCAGATCCGGATGGAGGACGGCGCCGGTTCTCGAGTGTTGGCCGATCTCGGCATCCTCAAGAACGGTAACGCCCCCGGTACGACGAACTGGAACCCCGCGGCCCGCGTGTCGGGAGGTTCGGCCTTCGACATGGTGATCCGCCTGAGGGATGCCCTGTACCGCGGCGACTCGGAGACCGCGGGAGCTCAAGCCCTCGCCGGCATCGACCTCGCGCTGGATAATTTCGGTTCCCGGCTCGCGGAGATCGGAAGCCGACAGGAGCGTGCCGAGCTTACCTGGAAGCGGATCAACGAGGAGATACCCGACGTCACCGCGAATCTCGCGAGAGAATCGTCCTTAGATTTCGCGGAGGCGGCGACGGACCTCGGCATGTTGGAATTCGCCCATAAGGCGGCCTTGCAAACGGCCTCCAAGGTTTTGCAACCGACCCTGCTCGATTTCCTGCGCTAGGAGAAGCGATGAGAGTCAACACGAAAGCGTACGGGACCATCGACGTGGACGAGCGGCAGCGCATCGTCTTCCCCCACGGTCTTCTCGGCTTCGAAAAATTCAAGGATTACGTAATATTGGACGCGGAACGGCAGCCCTTTTATTGGCTCCAGTCCGTGGACGTGGAGCACATCGCCTTCGTCTTGGTGAATCCGTTCCTGTTCCGGCCCGATTACGAGCTCGATATAGACGATTCGGACCTTTCCGAAATCGGCATCACCGATCCGGACGCCGTCCTGGTATTCTCCATCGTGACGATACCTTCGGACGGGGGCCCGATGACCGCGAACCTGCAAGGTCCGCTGGTGATCAACCGGGAAGGCAGGCTCGCGCGGCAATCCATCCTCACCGATCCGCGGTGGAAGACCAAGCACGACATCGTAGCCGAGCTCGCCGCGGCGAGGAAGACGCCATGCTGATACTATCCCGAAAAGTGAATGAGAAAATCATGATCGGGGACGACGTCTCGGTGTCGGTCATCGGGATCCGCGGCGATCAGGTTAAGCTCGGCGTGGACGCCCCCCGTTCGGTGAAGGTATTCCGCCGCGAGGTGTTCGACGCGATCATGGCTGAGAACCGAGCGGCCGCGGAAAGCGCCGCCACGCTCCCTCCCGTGGATCTGGGAGCGGAACGCGAACCCGTTTAGGAACGGCCCCTCAGTCCTCGTTCGTCCTGAATATCATCTCGAAATCGTCGGCGATCCGTTCGAATACGTCGACGAGCGCGGGATCGAAGTGGGTCCCGCGCCAATC
>JAEWSV010000627.1 GCA_023398155.1 Spirochaetota bacterium | reverse complement strand
GTTTCGGAGTCCGCGGACTCCGCGTCGTCATCGGTCGGGGCTGTCGCCGCGAGGCGCTCCGCGAAGGCGCGGAGCTCGTCGATCCGTTCCCGCGCGGCCTTCTCCCCCGCGGCGAGGATCGCCGCGCTGTCCTGGAAATCGATGGTCTGGTACCCCGCGAGATCCACCGGTAAGACGAGGTCCGCCTCTCCCAATTGTCGTAACACGCTCGCGTCGATGAAAATTTGGAGGGTCTGGGTCAGGGTTTGGAGGGGACTCCGCTCCACGGCTTCCTTGGTGAACGGCTTGCCTCCCCGGAGGTCCACGGCGATCACGAATTCGGCCCCGAGTTCCCGCGCGGTCCGGATCGGCAGGTTGTCCACGACGCCGCCGTCCACGAACCAATGCCCGTCCAGCTCGTACGGCGAGAAGACGCCGGGAATGCTCATGCTCGCGCGCATGGCGTCCGCGACGGAACCGCGATCGAATACGAACTTCTCCCCCGTCATGATGTCGGCGGCAATAGCCCGGTAGCGCCGGGGCAGGTCATCGAAGTCTACCGGAGAAGGGGCCGCGACGGCGATCCGATCCAAGAAGGAGAGGACCTTGCGGCCGGTGAGGAGTCCGCCGCCGAGCTTGAAGCCGTGGGCGTCGAAGTCGAGGGCGGCGAAGTAGCGGGAGCGATCCAAGCTTTCGCGGTAGGATTCGATGCCGGACGGGGTGCCCTCGGAAAAGAAGGAAGACCAATCGGCGGAAGCGACGAGGGCTTCCATGCCGGCGGCGTCGTAGCCCATGGCGTACGCGCCGCCCACTATCGCGCCCATGCTCGTTCCCGTGACGATGTCGACGGGAATGCCGAGTTCCTCGATGACCTTGATGACGCCGATATGCGCCAGCCCGAGGGCTCCGCCGCCTTCCAGAGCGAGGGCGACGGGCCTCCGGACGCCGGCGGCTACGGCCGCGATTCCGTCGCTTGCCGTCTCGGCGAAGGCGGCCCGAACCGATGAGAACGCCCACATCCATACAAGTACGAGAAAAAAAAGTCTTCTTTTTCCATCGTTCACAGTCCACTCCCGTAATAAGTCCGGCGACTCTCCATAATAGTAAGCGAACCGGCCCTTGGGAAGCGGACTCAGTCCTCCTCGCCGACCGCTATCTCCCAATCGTAGTACGCCGCGCGGTACTCGTACCGGGCGTTGTAGAGGCCGAGGCGGGCCGCCTGCTGCTGGGTCAGCGCGTTATCCACGGTGAGCTGGGTCGCGAGGCCGTTGGCGAAGGAGGTCTGGGCAAGGGCCGACGCCCGGCTCGCGGCGCTTTCCGCGGCGAGGGCCGAATCGATGCGGCGATAGGCTTCCTTGAGCTTTAGCTCCACGGAGAGGAGATTCAGCTCTATCTCGATCCGTTTCTTTTCGATGTTGATGTCCGCCTTTTCCTGGGCGAGCTTGGCCTGTTTCATGAGGGCCAGGCGATAACCGCCGGTGAAGAGCGGTACCGTCACCTTGAGGCCGAGCTGGGCGGTTGAGTACTCGGAAGAATCGCCGCTCGAGACGTAGCCTTTATATTCGCCCATCGCGTACGTGTAGCTGCCGTCCACCGAGGGGAGGAAGGACGCGAAGGCCGCCTTACGGGCGATATCGGCGATTTCCTTGGAGAGTTCGCTGATGCGATAATCGGGCCGGGCATCCAGGACCTGATCCACGCTCCGCGCCTCCGGCAGGGGAGGCACGTCCTCGTTCTTCTCGGTGAGGACGACCGGCTCGTCCAGAGGAATGCCGGCCAGGGTCTTTAACGCCAGCATCGCTTCCCGCGCGCCGCGGTCCGCCTTGGCGGTCTCGGGGATCTTGTTCTTCCACGCGCTCTCGGCGAGCAGGAGGTCGAGTTCGGTGGATATGCCGGCGTTGAACCTTTTCCGGGCGTTCTTGTAGGTCTCCGCGTAGGTCCGCTCGGTAGCCGCCATCGCGTCCACCGACTGGGAGGCGAGCTGGGCGGCCGCGTAAAGCTTTTTCGCCGCGGCGAGCACGCTCCGCCGCGTAAGCTCGTAGGAGGCCTCCCGGATCTCGCGGGACTTCTTGGCCTGGGCGTAGCGGGCGATGGCTTCCGGGCTGAAGAGTTTCTGCTGGACCGAGAGCGCCAGGAGGTACTCGTTGTCGAAGTTCTTGTCCACCTCGCGGTAGACGAAGGGGGCGACGCCGTAAGCGGCGGCGTCAAGATCGGCAGCCACGGCCGTAGACTGTTCGAGGTCCTTGAGGTTGCGGGTATACCCGCCCTGTGCCGCCGTCGCGGGCAGCAAGGCGGATAGCGCCTGCGCCGCCGCGAGCTTGGCGTCTTCCGTTTCGGTCCGCGCGAGCTTGAGATCCAAGTTTTCCTGTTCGACCTTCGCGAGGTACGCGCCCAGGTCGTAATCCGCCGCGCCGGCGGAAAGCGCTGAGGCGAGGGCGAGCGCGGCGGCGGCTATAGTTGCTTTGATACGGGACATCTCTACTCCTTCGCCTTCGCGACGTCACGGCGGCGGCGGGTAAACATCACTTCCAGGGCGGGGATGACCCAGAGGGTCATGACGGTGGACGACACGATGCCGCCGATGATGACCACGCCCATGGGGGCGCGCATCTCGGCGCCCGAGGCCCCCCAGCCCATCGCCATGGGGACCATGGAAAGGACGATGGCGATATTGCTCATGAGGATCGGCTTGAGCTTCGTGGGGCAGGCCTTCATGAGGGCGTCGTGGGTGTTGAGGCCATCCTCCTTCTTGAGCTGGCGGTAGTAGTCCAGGATGAGGATGGCGTTGTTCACGACGATGCCGACCAGCATGATGATGCCGAGCATCGCGATGAAGTTGAGCGTCGTATTCGTCAAGAGGCAGGCGACGACGATGCCGATGATGGACAGGGGCACCGTGGCCAGGATGTAGATCGGCTGGACGAAGCTCTCCAGGATGGCGCAGAGGAGCATGTAGGTCAGCACCACCGCGATGACGAACACCGTGAGGAGCTGCTTCATCGTATCGCCGAGCTGTTCGGCGGAACCGGCGGTCTTGAGCGTATAGCCCGCGGG
>JAEWSV010000616.1 GCA_023398155.1 Spirochaetota bacterium | reverse complement strand
GGAGCGTATCGCGCATCATCATATAGTTGGGAGTGTACATGAGGTTGGGGACGTTCGCCATCCACGCGGCGAAATCCTTGTATACCGCCTGGCTCTTGTAGAAGAACTCGTCGGGCGCGGTGTAGTTGGAACCGACGCGGCTGGGGAGGAAGGTGCCCATGGCGCCGGCGCCCTTGAGGATGGTGTTGTAGAACTCGAGGGCGGCGGGGTCCTCGCTGGCCCAGGTGGACTTGAGGAACTCGACGGCCGCGGCCTTGTTCGGGGACTTCGCGAACACGTACCAGCTGGAGCCGCCGTTGTTGGAGGCGTTCGCCGCGCCGGCCACGCCCTCGACGAGAGGGGTCGGGATGACCATCCACTTGCCGGCGTTGGCGGGCTGGGACTTGAGGGTGCCGATGATCCAGATGGCGCTCATGAAGCCGGCGCCCTCGCCGCCGTTGAAGCCGGCGATCCAGTTGTTCCAGCCCTCGGTCATGTAGAGGAGGCCCTTGTCGTTCATCTCCTTGAGGTAACCGATGGACTTCAGCATGGCCGGAGTATTGAAGTTGATGGAACCGTCGGCGTTGAAGAACTGGGTGCCCGTGGACTGGACCATGATGCGGAGGAAGTCGAAGCTCGTATTGTCGTACACGATGAACGGCTTGCCCGTCTTAGCCTTGATGGTCTGGCCGAGCTTGATGAGTTCGGGCCAGGTCATGTTCTTCTGGTAGTCGTCGGGGTTGAGGCCGGCGGCCTTGACCATGTCGGAGCGGAGGTAGAAGCCCGTGCTGCCGGTGTCGAAGGGGATGCCGTAGACCTTGTCCCCGTCCTTCATCGGGCCGACCTTGTACTGAGCGAATTTATTGAAATCGATGCCCTCGGCCTTGAGGTCCACGAAGGCGCCCGGGTAGTTCTTGATGAACCGCTCGATGACGAAGTCCTGGAATAGCGCGATGTCGGGAAGCCCGGCGCCGCCGGCCTGGAGTCCGGCCTCGATCTTGCCCTCGATATTCTCGGGGATATCGACGATCTCGATGACGGCGTCCGGATGGATCTTCTTGTAGACTTCCGCCGCCTGCTGCATCGAATATCCGTTAAAGTTGGGGTCCCAGCACCAGATCGTGATTTTTTGCGGACCGGACGCGGCCTTTTCCTTACCGCCGCAGGAAACCAGCGCGAATACGGTCAGTACCGCCAAGAGAACAACCAAGAGACGCTTCATCGGGTTCCTCCTTATCGTTTTTGCACCGGCTCTTTTTCGAAGGAAGAGAAAGCGGTGCAGACAAACCAGTATAGGGTCCAATTTTTTGGCCTGTCAAACTTTATTCGATCGCATCCATGCAAGCTCGATCAGGTTCGGACAAATTCCACGCGCGTAAGCAACTCGCTTCATAGCCTCGACTTGCCCAAGCGCGGATGCGGGGCTATCATCGCCCCATGAAGAACGAGCGCCTCCTCGCGATGACCGATTACCTCCTCCGCTGCGGCAGGAAAACCGCCGAAGAGCTGGCCGAACGCTTCGAGGTTTCCCCGCGGACCATCTACCGCGACATCGACTCCCTCTGCGCGGCCGGAGTCCCCATCGTGTCGGAAGCCGGCACCGGAGGCGGCTACGAGCTGGAGGAGAGCTACCGCATCGACCGAAGCTTCCTTTCAGCGGACGAGATCGCCGACCTCACCTCGCTCTTGGAAGGGCTCTCGGAGGCCGTGAAGGATCGGCACCTGGAACGCTCGCTCGGCAAGATCTCGGCCCTCGGCCCGCGCGGAAGGGAGCTTTTGGCCGAGCGCCCCGCGGATCGCCTGCCGCCGCCCCTCATCGTGACCTTTTCCCCGTTCACCTCCTCAGGCGGCGATCCGAACCTCGTCCGGGAAATCCGCCGGGCGATAGCGGAACGGCGCGTCGTCGCCTTCACCTACGTCGACGGCGAGGCGCGCGAAACCGAGCGTTCGGTGGAACCCTACAGCCTCGTGATCGGCGGGGCGACCTGGTACTTGCACGCCTGGTGCCGCCTGAGGCGATCATTCCGGCTCTTCAAGCTGATCCGGATACGGAACGCGGCCATGGTCTGCGAGCGCTACGACCCGTACGCGCACGCGCCGGTGCCGCGGCCCTTCGCGTTCGCGGATTCGCCCGAGGTTCCCGTCCCCATCGCCGTCTCCGTTGAGGCCAAGCTCCGCCCGGCCATGGACGAGGCCTTCCCCGACCGCGGTACGGGGCCGGACGAGGACGGCCGCTGGACATACCGCTTCACCTGGCCCCTCGGCGCCTACCTCGTCCAGTTCCTCCTCTACTTCGGTCCGGGCCTCCGCGTGCTGGAACCGGCGGAACTGCGCGCCGGCCTGGAACGCGCGGCCAGGGAAATCGCGGACGCGAATTATTTTTAAGAGCCACTGACGGCCTTTGTCAGTGAGGCGGCAGTACCATCGATCCATCGAATCAAAGATGGAGGAATAGAATGGAAAAGCTGCTCGCCTACTGCGGACTGGACTGCGCCGAATGCGACGCCCGGAAGGCCACCCTCGCGAACGACGACGCGCTCCGCGCCGAAATCGCCACCAAGTGGGCCAAGGAATTCAACTTCGCGTTCACGCCGGGGATGATCAATTGCTCGGGATGCCGG
>JAEWSV010000579.1 GCA_023398155.1 Spirochaetota bacterium | reverse complement strand
TATCGACAGTGAATTCCACAATGCGCAAAATCGGCCGATAAAGAAGCATGAGCGGCAACCCCCCATTTCCGGCCGGCGTCTTGATCGCGGTTTTCGTATCCTGCGGGAGCCTCGCCTTCGGTCAGGATCTGTCGATCGCGACCTCCGACCTGCGGATCGAACAGCGGGTGGACGGCGGATACCACCTCTTCATACGGAAGAAAGCCGGCATGTCCTCGGTGCTCCTCACCGAGTCCACGCGCGATCCGGAGCGAAAGGCGGACAACTTCGCGTATCGGGCCGCCGAATGGAATCCCGTTAACGGCGACGAAACGCGACTGCTCAACGACGTCCCGATTCCCAAGGAACGGAAGATTTGGTCGCTCATCGATTCAAGCCCGGAAAAGGACGCCGCCTTCGGGGAAGCGTTCCATATCTACATCCCCTATCTCGTGTTGTACGGCTATAGCTGGAGCCGGAGCGGCGAGACCTACGTCGTGGACGGCACGTACCTCAATATCCGCGCCTTCTCCCTGCCGTACGGCGATTATCGGGGCGCGTTCAAGGACAACCCGTTCACCCTCTCGGTAACGCAGCGACCGCTCGAAGGGCCGCCCGAGGGTAACTTCATGAAGGATACGGTGGAGGCGTTCAAGACGATCGCGACGGCGGGCTCGGGCGAACTCGTCTGGTCCACGGGCGCCGACGACGTCGTGCCCAAGATCAAGAAGATACTGAACGAGGCGAAGGGTAAGTCGGTGGACTTGGTGCTGGCCCTGGATACGACGAGCAGCATGAAGAACGATATCGATTCGGTGCGCCGCATGTTGATCCCCATGCTCCAAGAGATCATCGCGGGATTCAAATCCTTCCGCATCGGAATGGTGCTCTATAAGGATTATTTCGACGAGTACTTGTTCCGGGTGGAGAAATTCACCCAGGACTTCGGCGCTTTCCAGCGGACCCTCAACGCCATCAAGGTTTCCGGAGGTCGCGATATCCCGGAGGCGGTCTATGAGGCTCTCTACGAGTCCGCTACCGTCTTCCCGTGGGAAGCCGACGAGCGCATCGTCATCCTCATCGGAGACGCCCCGCCGCATCCGCGGCAGCGGGGAGAAATCTCCAAGGATATGGTGGACGAGGAGGCCCGATCGCGCCGGCTCAAGGTCAACGCGATCATCCTGCCCCAATGAGCGTTTACTTCTTATCGGATTCTTGAAGCTCTATCTTCGCGAGGATCTTCTCGCCGAGTATCTTGTACTGGGCGGGAAGCAGGGCGGCGTCCGGACCTTCGTATCGAGCCAGGAGCGTCCGGAAACCCGTTTTGGACGCCTCGAAATTCTCTTCCTTATAGTCGATGAAGGCTATCTCGTATTCGGCCGCGCAAGCGGCGCCTAAGTCGTCCGGGAAACGGTCCAGGACCGCCCGGTAGTAGATGACCGCCTGTTCCCGGTTGTTGGCGTCGTTCGCGTCCTGGGCCCGTTGGATGAGTTCGGCCGGAGTCAGCCCTTCGGGAGCCGGGATGGGCGCCGAAGCGCACGAGAGGAACAGGGCCGCCGCCGCGACCAGGATGACGACTTGATGTACGCGCATATATCCCTTCTATGGATGAAGCTCCCCCGAAGTTAGGCGCCCGTCAGTATACGTAGAGTTCGTCTTTGACGGGAAGCGACTTCTTGAGGTCACGGATGAATTCTTTGGTGTCCCCCATCGGCTCGTAGGCGTCGCAGGAATCGATGGAACGGCGCGCTACCGTGCAATACTTGTAGATCTTTTCCTCGCCGAGCTTCTTTCTCCATTTACCCGCGGAGCAGCGTACCCGGAGGAAGTACCGGTCGTCTCCGTCGGGGCTGCTCGGCACGAGCTTACAATGTATGCAGTTGGCGCAGTAGATCTTCGCGTTGCCCGATTCGTCGTCTTCGAACGCTTCGATCTCGTCCGCTACTTCGACTTCCGTCTCGATCGTCTGGACCATGGGGCGCCCCCTTTTCCGTGATGCCGGAATACTAGCGTGCGTATACGCGGTCGTCAAGTTTGGCGATTACGTGCGCTTCGCCCATCGCGATGTATAAATATGCTGAATCGCTAGTCTTCGTCAAGCGTTCGCAAGGACCGCCTCCCGCGTTTGTGCATAGGAGAGGCAGAATCTTTTCGATGGAACGCACTAATTATTTCTTCTCTGATATAAATATGTCATTTATCTCCAGCTTGGCTCCGAAAAATCAGGGCTGAAAAAGGAATAAGTATACAAAATACTGCGCTTGACACAATTTCATATTTATGCAAATTTTGAATACATGAACGTACCAATCGGGCGGAATGCGCCGCACGCAGCCAATTCCTCGGGTCTCCTTTCGGCTTCCTCTTCGTCCTCCCTCCGTTCCGCCCGCCGTCCCCTCCGCCTCCGTCGTCGTTAACCCCCGAATCCCGTATAGTATCGTGGTCCGTGCACAGCGGCATGGTCCGGTAATAGTCGTCGGCGAATATCCGGCGTAATATCGTATGCGTTTGCAGGAGGTCGATCATGATTACCGCCGGCATCATCGGCGCCACCGGTTACGCGGGGGTGGAACTCGTCCGCCTCCTCGCTTCCCACCCCGACGTGGAGCGGCTCGCGCTCTCGTCCACCAGTTTCGAGGGCGGCCGGATCGAGGACGTCTATCCGAACCTGGCGGGCAGGGTCTCGGCCTCGCTCGTGAAGCCCGAGGAGGTCGTCGCGGCTTCCGACGTCGTCTTCGCCGCACTTCCGCACGGAGTAGGCGAAGCGTTCGCCGCGCGGTGCATGGCAAAGGGCATCCACTTCATCGACCTTTCCGCCGACTTCCGCTTCGGCGACGACGAAGCCACCTTCGCGGCTTGGTACGGCAAGCCGTACGCCCATCCCGAACTCCGCGCCAAGTCGGTCTACGGCCTGCCTGAGCTCAACCGCGCGGCTACCGTCGCTCTCGCGGCGAAGGGCGCGTGCATCATCGGCAATCCCGGTTGCTATCCCACGGGCGCTTCGCTCGGCCTCTATCCGGCCCTGGCGAAGGGACTCCTCGCTGCAGGCACGATCATCGTGGACGCGGCTTCGGGCGTGACCGGCGCGGGCCGCAACCCCACCCAGACTACCCATTTCTCCGATTGTTCCGACGTCCTCGGTCCGTACAAGGTCGGCGCCCATCGGCACGTGCCCGAGATCGCGCGCAACCTCGCGATCATGGCGGGAAAGCCGGTTCCGTTCGTCTACACCCCGCACCTCGCGCCGATGAACCGCGGCATCATCTACACGATCTACGCGCCGCTCGCCGTCCCGGGCGCGGGCGGTTCCGCCCGCGGCGGCGGGGGCGGCGCCAATCCGCGGCCCCCGGCTGGAGAGATCGCGGCCCGGGTCGCCGAGATCCAGGGGCTCTACGCTTCCTTCTATAAGGACGAGCCCTTCGTGCGCGTCCTCGGCGCGGGATCGACCGCCACCACCCGCAACGTGCGAGGGTCGAACTACTGCGACATCTCGATCCACTTGGACCAGGCGGGGACGACGTTGATCGTGGCCACGGCCATCGACAATATGGTGAAGGGAGCCGCCGGCCAGGCGATCCAGAACATGAATATCGCGCTCGGCTTCCGGGAAACCGCCGGCATAGACGCCATCCCGGCAGCGTTTTAGGGGGAATCGCCATGAAGCATATCGAAGGGGGCGTATGCGCCCCCGAGGGGTTCAGCGCCGGCGGCATCTGGTGCGGGATCCGGAAGAAGAACGACAAGAAGGACCTCGCCCTCATCGTCTCGGACCGGCCCTGCGCGGCCGCCGGCATGTATACGACGAACGTCGTGAAGGCCGCGAGCGTGCTCGTGACGCGGGAGCACCTGGCGAGCGGCACGGGCCGGGCCGTCATTTGCAACTCGGGCAACGCGAACGCGTGCACGGGTGAAGCCGGCATGGCGGCCGCGCGCCGCATGGCTTCCCTCGTCGCGGCCAAGCTCGGCGTCAAGGCGGAGGCCGTCGCCGTCGGTTCCACGGGCGTCATCGGCGTGCCGTTGCCCGTGGCGGCGGTGGAGAGGAACATCGACGCCCTCTTCGCCTCCCTTTCGCCGGACGCCGCGGGCCACGCGGCCGCCATAGAGGCGATCATGACCACCGATACGCGGAAGAAGGAAGTATCGATCGAGTTCGAGCTCGCCGGCGTGAGCGTCCGCATCGGCGCGATGGCCAAGGGCGCGGGCATGATCCATCCGAACATGGCCACCATGCTGTCCTTCATCACGACCGACGCGGCCGTGTCCCCGAAGCTCCTCGACGCCGCGCTCCGTAGGGCGGTGCGGCGGTCGTTCAACCGGGTGACGGTGGACGGCGACACGAGCACGAACGACACCGTCCTCGCGCTCGCCAACGGGGCGGCCGGCAACCCCCGGATCGAGGTGGAGGGCGAGGACTACGCGGCCTTCGCCGAGGCCCTGGAGTACGCGTGCGTCCAGCTCGCGGTGGGCGTCGCGAAGGACGGGGAGGGCGCCACGAAGCTCGTCGCCTGCACCGTCGCGGGCGCGGCTTCCGAGGACGTCGCCGAGAAACTCGCCAAGGCCGTCGTCGGTTCCAGCCTCGTGAAGGCGGCCTGCTTCGGCGCCGACGCCAACTGGGGCCGCATCCTCTGCGCCATGGGCTATTCCGGCGCCGACTTCGACCCCGCTTCCGTGGACGTCCGCTTCCGGAGCCGCGCGGGAGAGCTCGCCGTCTGCGCGCTCGGCGCCTCGATCCCCTTCTCCGAAGAGACCGCCAAGAAGGTGCTTTCGGAGGACGAGATAGAGATCCTCGTGGATATGAAGCGCGGCGAAGCGAGTGCGGGACCGGCGAGCGTCACGGCCTGGGGCTGCGACCTCACCTACGAGTACGTGAAAATCAACGGCGACTATCGGTCGTAGGGAGAGGAGCCAGCGGTGAAAGAGAAAACGATTACGAATCCGGTCCGGGCCGAGGTCCTCGTGCAGGCCCTGCCGTACATCCAGGACTTCATGGGCAAGACCATCGTGGTGAAGTACGGCGGCAACGCGATGATCAACGAGGACCTCAAGGCCGCGGTCATCCAGGACCTCGTCCTCATGTCCTGCGTCGGCATCAGGGTAGTGCTCGTGCACGGCGGCGGCCCCGAGATCGAGTCCATGCTCAAGCGCGTCGGCGTGGCGAGCCGCTTCGTCAACGGGCTCCGCTATACCGACGAGGAGACTATGGAGATCGTCCAGATGGTCCTCTGCGGCAAGGTCAACAAGGACATCGTCGCCCTCGTCCAGCGGGCCGGCGGCAAGGCCCTCGGCCTCTGCGGCCTGGACGGCGGTCTCCTCCAAGGCGGGCGGCTCAAGAGCGGCGGCGAGGACCTCGGCCTCGTGGGGGACGTCACCGCGGTCAACGTCGAGCCCCTCTTGGAGGCGATGGCGAAGGGCTACGTGCCGGTGGTCTCTACGGTGGCCCTCGGGGTCGGGGAGGACGCGGGTTCCTCGCTCAACGTCAACGCCGACACCGCGGCCGCCAAGATCGCGGCCGCCCTCGGCGCCGAGAAGCTCGTCCTCATGACGGACGTGAGCGGCATCCTCCGAGACGTGCGGAATCCCGATTCCCTCATCAAGGAGATGAAGCGGGGCGAACTGGACGCGTTGGTGAAGGAGGGCATCGTCAGCAAGGGCATGATCCCCAAGACGGAATGCTGCCGTACCGCGCTCGAAGGCGGCGTCGCCAAGGCCCACATCATAGACGGCCGGGTGCCGCACGCCCTCCTCGTGGAATTGTTCACCGACGAGGGCATCGGCACGATGATTGAGTAAAAGGCCTGCGGCCTTTTACTCTTGCGAGTTCGCCCTGCGGGCGAACTCGACGCTCCCAATCGCTGAGGAGAAGTACGATGAACGACTATTTCATGAATACCTACCACCGGTTGCCGGCGGTATTGACGGAAGGGAAGGGCGCGCGGGTCAAGGACGTCGAGGGGAAGTGGTACCTCGACTTCACGGCGGGCATCGCGGTCAGCTGCCTCGGGCACGGCCATCCGGCCTTGACCGCGGCCATCGCCGACCAGGCGGCCAAGCTCATCCACACCTCGAACTATTTCAAGAGCGATACGGCCACGGCCTTCGCCGAGGAACTCGTCGCGGCCTGCGCGAAGGTCGGGATGGTGAACGTGTTCCTCGCCAACTCGGGGGCGGAGGCCAATGAGGGCGCGGTCAAGATCGCGCGGAAATACTCGCTCAAGAAGTACGGGCCGGGCCGACACCGGATCGTGACGCTCAAAGGCAGCTTCCACGGCAGGACCATCACCACCCTCGCCGCCACGGGCCAGGATAAGTTCCACACGGACTTCGGTCCCTTCACGGAGGGCTTCCTTTACCTGCCGTCGGGCGACCTCGCTGCCCTGGAGAGGGCCTTGGACGGCACCGTCTGCGGGCTCCTCATCGAACCCATCCAGGGGGAGAGCGGCATCCGCGTCCAGGATAGCGCCTTCATGGCCGCGGCCGCCAAGCTCTGCGCGGAGCGGGACGTCCTATTCCTGATGGACGAGATCCAGTCGGGTGTGGGCAGGACCGGCACCTTCCTGGCCTGCGAGGCCTACGGAAAAGCGGTGAAGCCCGACGTCGTGACCATCGCGAAGGGCCTCGCGGGCGGCGTGCCGATCGGCGCGGTGCTCGCGGGACCGAAAGTCGCCGAAACGCTCGGCGTCGGCGACCACGGCACGACCTTCGGCGGTAACCCCCTCGCCGCGGCGGCGGGACGGGTGGTCCTCTCCATCGTAAACGAACCCGCATTCCTGGCCGAGATCGGCCGGAAGGGAGAGAAGATCCGCTCGGCGATCGCCGGCTGGAAGCACCCGCTCGTGCAGGAGATCCGGGGGAAGGGCCTCATGATCGGCGTGGACATAGGGATCGACGCCTGGCCGGTCCTGGAGGCCTGCCTCGCCGAGGGCCTCCTCATGTTGTCCGCGGGACCGAAGACCCTCCGGATGCTGCCGCCCTACGTGATAACCGATGCCGAGATCGACGAGGGCCTCGCCGTCCTCAAATCCGTGCTGGACGCCGCGAACTGAAGTTCGCCGCGGGCTAAAGCCCGTACGCGAACTGAAGTTCGCCGCGGCCTCCGCAGCCTGATTCGAATTGAATAGTTAAGGAGAACGATATGGCTAAGAAGAAGATCGTACTGGCGTATTCGGGCGGCTTGGACACCACCGTGATCATCCCCTGGCTCAAGGAGAACTACGACTGCGACATCGTCGCCGTTTGCGTGGACGTGGGCCAGGAGGCCGACTGGAAGACGATCAAGCAGCGCGCCCTGGATACGGGCGCTTCCGCCTGCTACATCGCCGACGTCAAGAAGGAGTACGTCGAGGACTTCGTGTGGCCGGCCCTCAAGGGCGGCGCCGTCTACGAGGACAAGTATCTCCTCGGCACCTCCACCGCGCGGCCCCTCATCGCCAAGGTGCTCGTGGAGTACGCGCGCAAGGAGAAAGCCGTCGCCATCGCCCACGGCGCCACCGGTAAGGGCAATGACCAGGTCCGCTTCGACCTCGGGATCATGGCCTTCGCGCCGGACCTGGAGATCATCGCCCCCTGGCGGACCTGGGACCTCAAGAGCCGCGAGGAAGAGATCGCCTACCTGGAAAAGCGGAACATCCCCGTGCCCATGAAGAAGAGCGACTCGTACAGCCGCGACGACAACCTCTGGCACATGAGCCACGAGGGCCTCGAGCTGGAAGACCCCGCGAACGCCCCCTCCCTGGACCGCATGCTCAAGATGACCGTTCCTCCGGAGCTTGCGCCGGACGAGGCGGAGTACGTCGAGGTCGAGTTCGAGAAGGGCATCCCGGTCGCCGTCAACGGTAAGAAGATGGGCGGCGTGGACCTTATCTACGCCCTCAACAAGATCGGCGGAGCCCACGGCGTCGGCATCGTGGACCTCGTGGAGAACCGGGTTGTGGGCATGAAGAGCCGCGGCGTCTACGAGACCCCCGGCGGCGCCATCCTCTACTACGCCCACGCCGAGCTCGAGCACCTCTGCCTGGACCGCCAGACCTACAGCTTCAAACAGACCGTTTCCCAGAAGCTCGCCGAACTCATCTACGGCGGCCTCTGGTTTACCCCCCTGCGCGAGGCCCTCACCTCCTTCGTGGATTCCACCCAGCGCGAAGTCTCAGGCGTGGTGAAGCTCAAGCTCTACAAGGGCTCCATCAGCGCGGCAGGCGTCACCTCGCCGTACTCGCTCTACAACACGAGCATCGCGAGCTTCGAGACCGGCGAGCTGTACAACCACGCGGACGCCAAGGGCTTCATCCGGCTCTACGGTCTTCCCACCCTCGTGCGGGCGCTGAGAGACCGCAAGGGTAAGTAGGGGGAGCCCCGCTATCGGCTGAAACGGGACGCGCGCAGTAGACGTAACAGCGATAGGGCCCGTTCGTATTCGGGCACCCTATCGCCGTATCGTCAGGAACAGCGCGCGTCCCGCCGTAGCGGATAGCGGTGCGCCCGGACTGACGCGGCTCCCCCTCGCGTCGCCCTCCTCGCGCGCGGATGCGCACCGGAGTCTGTGGTCTGTACGGGGTTCGTCGCTGATCTTACTCTATAGGCCGCGCGTTGCGGGGGGCTCTGCTACCCCCACTCCTTGTAGGGGAAACGTCGTGTTATCCGTGGTGACGCCTTCACATCCTCACGAGCTGAGGGAGCGCGTCGAAGTGGCGATCGCGGGTGTAGAGGGGTAGGTCGTGTTGGACCACCAGGGCTGCGATCCAGATGTCGTTGGTGGGGATGGGGGTTCCCGCGGTGCGGAGCATTCGGAATAATTCCGCGTAGCGGCGCGTGGTTTCCATGGTCGAGAGTAGGATTTCGATTCGGTCGCGGTGGAGGAATCGCTCGAAAACGCGCTCGTTTTCCGCGGTCCGTGAGCCCACCGCGAAGCCCGCGCGAAGTTCCGCGATCACGATAAAGGGGACAAAGATTCGCTCAGCATTGCGGAAAACCCCGACGGTCTCCGGAAGGCCCTCAACGAAATCGCGGTAACGGTTCGTATCGATCGCGATCCTCAGTTCCATAGCGACTCGTCGATCCTGTCCTGGGCGGCCAACGCATCGTCGAATACATCGTCGCGCACCCAGGTCCCCGCCAAATCGTCCAGGTCGCGGTATTCCGTCACAGGGCCCTCGAGCCCGGCGCCGCGTTTCAAAGTGTTGATGAGTAACGAATTGAGGCTTTCTCCGGACCGTTCCGCCTTCTCACGGAGGGTTCGATCCAATGCTTCCGGAACATTCCGAATCGTGTACTGCGGCATTGCAATCACCTCGTGCCTATACTGTAGGCTATTATTGTAGGCATATCAATTGCGTCGCCGGAACTCGCGCGCGCGGAATTCGCGCGCGCGGAATTCGCGCGCGATGACCTCCCAGAGGGGATTGGGGCCGCGGCGTTTCATGTTTTCCATTTCCTCTCCGCGCTCCGCCGCCGCGTAGATGCCCGCGGGGACATCGCTTTCCGGCCCCAATTCGTAGTCGAGGCCCGTCCACGCGCCGTCGGGCCGGAAGGCGTAGAAGGACCAGTGCCAGCCGCGTTCGTTATAGAGGTTTATGCAGTCGGCTAAGTAGGCCGCGGCTCCCTTGACTCGGCGGTCCATCCAGAACTCCGAGGCGACGATGCGGCGCCTGTCCACGCCGCGCTCGGCTATCCAGCGCTCCACGTCGGCGAGCTCGCGGGCGAGCCTGGCGCGGTTCCATTTCCGGCCCGGGCCGTTCCATTTCTCGGGGACGCGGTCCGGATACGAGTACTTTCCCGCGTTCGCTTTGAACGTGCAAAGCTGCCAGGGGCCGGGATTGTGGAAGGCGTACAGGATCCGCGGATCGTTTATCGGCTCGATATACGCGAAGCCCTTGGGGTCGGCGTAGAACCAGCCGTCCAGTAGGATGGGGG
>JAEWSV010000573.1 GCA_023398155.1 Spirochaetota bacterium | reverse complement strand
GACCTGGCCGACGCCGACCTCGTGGTGCTCGGCGGACCGGTCTACGCGGGATCCTGGTCCAAGAGGGCCGCGTCCTTCGCCCGAATCCGCGAGCGGGATCTCGCGGAGAAAGCCTTCGCGTATTTTTGTTGCGGAATGAACGTCGCGGAAGGCGCCGCCGCAGCGGCTGCTTCCCTGCCCCGGAGCCTCGCGGAGAAGGCGGTCGCGGCGGCCAAGCTCGGCGGGGAAATCCGCTGGGAGCGGATGAACTGGCTGGAGCGCCTGGCCATCAAGGCGATATCCGGCAAGCGGGGGGACCAATCCGTGATGGACCGCGCGGCCGTGGATGCCTTCGCCGCGCAAGCCGCCGCGGGAGCTGCCGCGGGGAAGCCTGAGTAAGGGCTACTGGTACATCACGAGGTAGGGGCGCGGATTCAGGGCCATGACCTCTTCCGGAGGGATGAGCGGCTCGTCGTAACCCGCTCCCTGGACGTTCGATTTGAAGAAGAGCTTGAATCCCTTGACCGGCATGTTGGGCGCGCGCGCGTTGAAGTCGTAGGCGGACCTCTTCATCGCCGGCGGACCGAAACCGTCGGCGCAATGCACGAGGCGCACGCGGCCGAAATCGGAGCGCACGCGCTCCCGGCCGAGAATCATCTTCCAGTTGAATTGATGGATCACGAGTAGGCGCTCGCCCGGAAGCCCGTGCTCCTCCAAGTAGTCTTCCATGAGGCGTTGGGCCTCGTTCACTTCCTCGGCGGTGACCGAGCCGATTTCCACCATGGGCTTGGTGGTACGCCATTCCGGATCCAAGGCCAGGTGGACGTTCGGATACCGCAGGAAGGGCAAGATGCGGCGCGTCGCCTCGGCGACGGTATATTTCCCGATCTGATGGTCCACGAAAACGAGCATGTCGTTCCGCCGCGCGTATTCGATGTATTCCAAGAGCTTGGACTCGCGCAGGAAGCCTATCTCGCCCTCCGGCCACACGGTTCCGTAGATGACGTAGAACGCTTTCTTCACGCCGCGTTCGCCGTTGACGCCGTCGTAGGCAGCGGCCCACTCGCCGAGCAAGCGATCGAGCTCAGGGATGGGGTGGACGCCGAGGATGCCCATGCGCTTGGAGTTGGGTGATCCGTAGAAGGCTACGATGTCGTCGTTCAACAAGACCGAGCGGTAATCCGATATCCGGCGTTCGGCGCTCGCCGCCTCCAGTTCCGAGGATACCCAGTAGGGCCGGGAACGGCTCTCCGCCTCCGCTCGATCCAAGCGGTCAAGGAAATAATAGCGCGGGAAAGGCGGCTCCGGCGCGTCGTGGGCCCGCTGGACATCGGCCGTTCTGGGCGGCGCGCCGACGGTCTCCGCGACGAGCTGCGGCGCGCGAAGAAGCAAGAGCGCCGCGGCGGACAGACCGACGGCGACGAGGGAGGCGCGGGGAACGGGGCGTAGCTGCATGGTGTACTCCGGAGTAAGTCGTCTTCCGTTTATCGGCGCGCGGCTCCGGAGACCTTATGCATTCCGCTCGATATCGCTCTGCGGCCTAGGCTTCCTCGAGCTCCCGCTCCACTTCCGCGAGCCGCTTGTTGAGCGAATCGATGGTGCGCTCCAGGCGGATCTTTTCCTTTTCCAGGCGTTCGCGCGGATCCTCGGCCGGCGGCTTCCGCGCCGCCTGCATACGGACCTCGTCGGGGCTCTTGCCCGAAAGGAGGGCGCCTTCGGCGGCCATCCGCGTCTCCTCGTTCCGGATGCCCGCGACGATCTTCATGTTGTCGGCGCCCATGGAAGGGTTCACGTTGTATTGGTAGATCTTCATCGCGGTCCGGGCAGCCACGCGCGGGATGCAGAGCACCCGGTCGACGTAGTCCTCGAATCGCGCGCCGATCGTCTTGCAGAGCTCGTTCGCCTGGAGGAGGAGTTTCCCGAGTTCCTTGACGAGGGAACCGTTCTCGTAGAGGCAGGCCTTGCGGATGGTATCGGTCAGCGCGGCCAACTCGGGCGAGTCCGCGAAGACGTTCTTGTAGACGCCCTTCTCCTCGGCCTTCTGGAGGAGGCCGTGCAGGATGGCCCAGAATTCCGCCGTATGGGCGCGCGCCTTGAGCTTGCCGCCCTGGGCGCAGCAGTGCAGGTGATGGGCATACTCATGGACGGCAGTGTACATCAGCATGTTGTCGTCGCTGAAGTTCCGGTTGTGGATGAGTATCTCGCGGGTTTCCGGCTTGTAGAGGCCGTTCACCTTCTTGCTCTGCTTGCCGGAGAAGACGACGGTGAAATCGAGGGAGGCGTCCTCTACGGAGAGGAGCAGCTCTTTGACGCGGTCCTGGTTCATGGAACGCGATACTACCGGAGGGCGCCGATTTTTTCCAGGGCGAGGACCGCCGCCGCCACGCAGGCGGTTTCGGTGCGGAGGGCCCGCGAACCCATGGAAGCGCGGATGAATCCGGCGGCCTCCAGGGCGTCCCGTTCCCGGTCCGACCACCCGCGCTCGGAACCGACGGCGAGCACGACCTCGCCGCGGTCGGCGTCTCCGGTTCCGCCCTCCCCGATTCCCTCGATGCCGCCGAAGTCGAGGGCGGCTAAGGCGGCGGCGGGGCGCACGTTGTCCGGCGCGACGAGGGCGCGCGGAGACTCTCCCCACGGGCGGGCCGCGAGCCAGTTACCCAGGCTCGGCCAGGTCGCCAACGCCGGGATGTTGGTGTCGCGGGCCTGCGCCGCCCCCTCGATCAAGGCCGAGCGGGCGCCGCCGTCGGTGCGCAGGTTCGTGTCGCGGTAGGATTTTTCGCCGAGCTCCGTCCCCACCAGGTCGACGGCGCGGACGCCGAGGCTCGAAAGGTCGCGGAGCAGCCGGCGGAGCTGGATGGGACGCGGAAAGCCGACCGCCATGCGGACGGGAAAGAGCGGCGGCGGCGTCTCGTGAAGGTCGAGGGAGAGGCGGAGCGACCCGTCGGCCTCCACCGCCTCTATCCGGCCCGTACCGCGCGGACCGCCGACGACTCCGGCATCGAAGGGATCGCCGGGTCCCTTACGGAGGACCTTGGTGAGGTGGATCGCCCGTTCATCGCGCTTGGGGAGGGACCGGCCCGCTTCTTCGGCCTCGAACAGGATGATGTTCACCCCACCTGTATAGCACGAAACCCTTCGCCTTGACGCCGCTAGACGCTACCGCGATACTCTGGCCCATGAGCGCACGAAAGTTACATCCTCCTCGCTTCTCCGATTCGGAGGCACTGCCGCCGGACCTCCGGGAAGCGGCGGCCATCGCGATCACCGAATCGCTCAAGGTCAAGAGCGACGATTCCGTACTCATCGTCACCAACCCCGATCCCGAGGTCGCCCTGATCTCCAAGGCCCTGTACGACGCGGCCCTCGCCGCGGGAGGAAGGCCGGTCCTGGCCTTCCAACCCGTCAAGACGCAGATGGATTTCGCGGAGGAGACGGTCATCGCGGCCTTCGGGGCATCCCCGGACGTCTTCATTTCCCTGAGCGCGGAAAAACTCGGTAAGGATCGGGTCGGCATCGCCAAGCCGTACGAATACGACGGCAAAAGCTGGAACCACCTCTTCCATTTCCAACTCTACGGCGCCAAGACTTGCCGGTCCTTCTGGTCTCCGGGGACCACCCTGGAATCCTTCGTCCGCACGGTACCCATCGATTACGCCGTGCTCGCTCGGCGTTGCGCGGCCATCAAGGAAATCCTGGACGAGGCGATCTCCGTCCGCATCACCTCACCGTCCGGCACCGACGTCACGGTGGGCCTGCGCGGCCGGGAAGCGAAGCTCGACGACGGCGATTTCTCCGTCGGCGGCAGAGGCGGCAACCTCCCCGCGGGGGAAACCTTCATCAGCCCTGAGAACGGCACCGCGTCGGGCACGATCGCCTTCGACGGTTCCATCAGCCTCCATGACGGGGACATCCTTATCCGCGATCCCATCGTCTGCACCCTCGCCGACGGCTTCATCACCGACATCGCGGGAGGAGAGGAAGCGGCCGCGTTACTGGAGACCGTGGCGCTCGCGGAGCGGAACGCGTACGACTACGAGAAGACGGGGAAGCTGCCCGCGGGCGCGGGAAGCGAATACGCGCGGAACGCGCGCAACATCGGGGAACTCGGCATCGGGCTCAACCC
>JAEWSV010000617.1 GCA_023398155.1 Spirochaetota bacterium | reverse complement strand
CGCTCCCCCCTCGGCCATAATTTCGCGAGCGCTTGTGGGTATGTCGCCGTTGATCACCCTATCTTCAGTTCCCCTTTCACGAACTCGTCGTAGGCGAGGTCCCGGATGATCCTCAGGAAGGCGTCGCGCTTCTTCTCGTCGCTCATAACTTGGCGCGCGAGATCGGCGTTCACCGCGTTCTGGCCTTCCACGGCGGTGAGGATGGCTTCCTGGAGGTCGTCGCTTTCGTCGAATTGTTTCTTGGTGTTGTTCCTGGCCTGGGTGCGGAGGGTATCGTTCTCCAGGAGCTTGTCGCGGACGGAATACGCGTAGTTAACGAGGTCGGTGTCGGAGAGTTCGCCCTCGAAAATCAGGTTTAGTTGCTCGATGAGTTCCTGGAGCCTGATGCGTTCGGGATCGTGGGAGGCGCCGGAACCGATCTCCCCGTAGGCGGGTTCGAATTCCGCCGCGGCGTCAGGATCGAGGCCGCCGATGGTTTTTCCCCTGGGATGGATGGCGTAGTGGGAGAGGCGGACGCCCGACAGGTCGATCTCCTCGGTGTCCTTGCCTTCGTGGACGATGTTGGAAAGGATGGGGAGGAGTTCCTTGAAGAAGGCGTAGCGTTTTTCCAGGGCGGAGTCGTCGCCGAAGTCGTAGATCTGGGAGACGAATTCGAAAATCTTCACGAAGGAGGAGAGGTCCTTCACGAAGAGCTCGAGGGCGTCCTGCGACTCCTTGTCGCCGCGCGCCAGGGCATCGCGGTAGCGGACCTTGAAGCGTTGGCACGGCGGGGCGAGGTGTTTCTGGAGCTGGAAGTGATTGTTCCGCGGCCGGTTCGGCTCCCAATAGAAAGCGGCGAAGGCTTCGACTTCCGACTCCAGGTATATGCCCTGGCCATCGAGCTTGGACTCCAGGGCATAGATGAGGTTCGGGTCGGTGCCCTGAGGAAGCGAGGCGGAGCGGTAATACTTCTGGAAGTCGGCGAGGATGGAATCGCTTTCGTTAACGAAATCGATGACGACAGTCCAATCTTTGCCGGGATACGTGCGGTTGAGGCGCGAGAGGGTCTGGACCGTGGCGACGCCCGAGAGTTTCTTGTCCACGTACATCGCGACGAGCTTGGGCTGGTCGAATCCGGTCTGGTATTTGTTCGCGACGAGGAGGAGCTGGTATTCCCGCGTATCGAGGGCTTCCTTGAGGTCCATGCCGTGGACGGCGGGATTCATGTTCCGCTCATTGAAGGCTTCCTCGGCGAGGTCTTTGACATCGATGTCGCCGGAGAAGGCGACGAGGGTGCCGATGTGGTAGCGGTTCTCGGCGATGTACTCGTCGACGGCGAGCTTGTAACGGATGACTTCCTCGCGGCTGGCGGTGACGACCATGGCCTTGGCTTCGCCGTCCAGGCGCCAGGCGACGTGCTCGCGGAAGTGCTCCACGATCACCTTCACCTTCTGGCCGATATTGTAGGCGTGGAGGCGCACCCAGCGGTTGAGCACCACGCTCGCCTTGCGCTTCTCGACTTCGTCGCCGTCTTGTTCTTCTCCGTCCTGGGCGAGCTTGTAGGCGACTTTGTAGGAAAGGTAATTCTGCAGCGGATCGAGGATGAAGTTCTCCTCTATCGCCTGCTTCATGGAGTAGGTGTGGAAAGGCCGCTTCGCCCCGTCCACGTCGGGGCGGCCGAAGAGTTCCATGGTCTTGCTCTTCGGCGTGGCGGTGAAGGCGTAGAAGGAGATGTTCTTGGGCTGGTTGCGGGAGGAAAGGTCGGAGACGATGAGGTCTTCGATGCTGACTTCTTCCTCGTCGACGCTCTCCTTCGCCAGGGCTTTTTTGAGCGCGCCCGCGGCGCTGCCGGCCTGGGAGGTGTGGGCCTCGTCGGCGATGACGGCGAAGGTCTTGTGCTTGAGGTCCTCGTCGCTGCCGAGCTTGGCGAGGAGCGGCTTGAAGGTCTGGATGGTGACGACGATGATGCGTTTGCCGCCGAGGAGGGCGTCGCGGAGTTTCGTCGACTTCGCGCCATCCTCGTTCGTGATGCCCTCAACCACGCCCTGGGTCCTCTGGAATTGGTAGATGGTGTCGCGGAGCTGGCTGTCCAGGACCGTGCGGTCGGTGATGACGATGACCGCGTCGAAGACGGCCTCGTCCGCACCGTCGTGGAGGCCCGAAAGGTGGTGGGCGAGCCAGGCGATGGAGTTGGACTTGCCTGAACCGGCCGAGTGCTGGATGAGGTAGCGGTATCCGGCTCTCTCCTGGCGGGAGGTATCGACGAGGCGCGTGACGGCGTCCCACTGATGGTAACGGGGGAAGATCATGCGCTCGCTCACGCTCTTCCTGCCGTCGGCTCCGGTCTTCTCGACCTTTTCGAGGTGGACGAAGTCGGTGAGGATGTGGATCCAGGCATCGCGCTCCAGAACCTCTTTCCAGAGATAGGCGGTCCGTGGACCTTCGGGATTGACGGGATTCCCTTTTCCCTCGTTGTCACCCTTGTTGAAGGGCAGAAAGTAGGTGGCATCCCCGGCCAGGCGCGTGGTCATCCAGACTTCCTCGGTGGACACGGCGAAATGGACGACGCAGCGGCTCTTGAACTGGAGGAGAGGCTCGACTGCGTTGACGGCACCATCGCGGGGGAGCCGGTCCTTCCGGTACTGTTTGATGGCGGCGTGGACGGATTGGGTGGACTCGGTCTTGAGCTCCAAAGTGGCCACGGGGAGGCCGTTCACGAAGAGGACGAGGTCGATAGAGTTCTTGTTGTTCCGGCTGTAGAAGACCTGGCGTACCACCCGGAGGACATTCCGACCATAGAGGGCGGCGGCTTCCGGATTCCGGCCGCTGCGGGGTTTGGCCTGGAGCATGGCGAAGTGTGTGCCGCCCGCGCCGACGATCTTGAACCCATGGCGGAGGACGGCGAGGGTTCCGAGACTGTCGAGCTCGGCGACAAGGCGTGATAGGAAGACTTCATCCGCCTTGGCTCCGTATTGGGATTCTAGTCTTTTCCAGGCTTCGGCGTGGGCGGTCTTGGCCCACGCGAGGGCGTCCGCCGTATAGAAGGCGCGGTCCTGGTCGTAGTTCGCGGACGTTCCTTCCTGCCAACCGTGGGACGCGAGGTAGTCGACGAGGTCCGACTCGAAGTGCTTTTCCAGATGAATATCGCTCATCAATGGTTTTCCCTGGTATCCAGTATACGGCGTAATCTTTCGTATTGATCCGTGAATTTTGCGGGATCGACGGTCCGAAGGCGTTCCAAATTCTGGCGCTTCCAGAGGACGGCCGGGAGCTTATCGAGGTTGGGAATCGGAGAGGCCGAGAGATCGGAACGCAGAGAAACGAATTCGAGGAGGAAGTCCCGGTATGGGGAGAGTTTCGAACGAATGAAGAGGATTAGCCGTTTCAGGGCGGCGGTATGAT
>JAEWSV010000552.1 GCA_023398155.1 Spirochaetota bacterium | reverse complement strand
GCACCGAGTGGGGCTCCTTCTCCGCGGGCGCCCTCCTGGTGTCGGTGCCGGTGATGATCCTCTTCTTCATATCGTCCAAGTACCTCGTGTCCGGCCTCACGGTCGGCTCGGTCAAGGGATGAGCGTGGCGGCCCCCAGTTTCCGGGCGGCCGCTTTCGCGGCCGCCTCCCTCCTCGCGGTTGCGGCAGCCTTCGGCGGCGGAGCGCCGGAGGGCGGCGGGGCGCCGGAGGGCGACCCGAATAACGGCCGGGCGAGGGGCGGTCCGGGCTCAGCCGCGAGCGCCGTCTCCTCCGCGGCCTTGCCGACCGACGAAGAACGGGCCGCGGCGGCCCGCGGCGACTTCATCTACCTAAACCTCGTCTGGCACCAGCACCAGCCGCTCTACCCCAAGGACGGAGGCGTCTATTCGCGGCCCTGGGTCCGAGTGCACGCGACCAAGGACTACGTGGACATGGCGACCACCTTGGAGCGCTTCCCCGGCGTGACCGCCACCTTCAACCTGACGCCTGCCCTGCTCCGCCAGCTCGACGACCTCGCCAAGGGCGCGAAGGACCAGTACCGCGTCATCGCGGAGAAGAATGCCGCCGCCCTGACCGACGCGGATCGGCGCTTCATACTGGAGCGGTTCTTCGATACGAATCCGCGCATCGTCGGCCGTTTCCCGCGCTACGCGGAACTCCTGAGGAAACGAGGCGGCGGCTCGAAGGAAGAGGTTGAGGCGGCGCTCGCCTCCTACGCCGCGGCGGACTACCGCGATTTGCAGGTCCTCTTCAACCTCGCGTGGTTCGATCCGGAATTCCTTGCCGCGGAACCCCTCGCGTCCCTCGCGCGGAAGGGCCGGGGCTTCGCGGAGGCGGACAAGTCGATCGTCTTCTCCGAGGCCGATCGCCTCGTGGCCGAGGTCGTGCCGGTCCACCGCCGGCTCCGGGAGGAGGGCCGGATCGAGGTGATCACCACCCCCTACGCCCATCCCATACTGCCCCTCGTCTACAACTCCGACCTCGGCAAGGCTGCCGACCCGACGAGCAAGTCGCCGCCGCGCTTCTCTCGGCCGGACGACGCCATAGCCCACCTTAAACGGAGCGCGGAACTCTACGGGGCCGCCTTCGGCGCCGCTCCCGTCGGGCTTTGGCCGGGCGAAGGCTCGCTTTCCCAAGAGCTAGTCTGCCTCATCGCCGACTCAGGCTACCGCTGGACGGCCTCCGGCGAGACCGCGCTGGCCAAGAGCCTCGGCATCGGTTCCTTCGCCCGGGACGACCGGGACACGCCCGTCGCGGCCGATGCCCTCTACCGGCCGTACTGGGTGGAGTCGGAGGGCCGCAGGCTCGCGGTCGTTTACCGCGACGGCAGGCTTTCGGATCTCATCGGCTTCGAGTATTCGGGTTTGGACGCGAAGGTGGCGGCAGCGGACTTCATGGATCGATTGGAGCGTATCCGGCGAGCCTTGATCGCAGACGGCTCCGCCGGGCCCCACCTGGTCTCGGTGATCCTGGACGGGGAGAACGCCTGGGAAAACTACGACGGGGACGGGAAGGCCTTCCTCGCCGAACTCTACGGCGCCCTCTCCGCTTCCTCCACAGTGAAGACCATCACGCCCACGACCTACCTCGCCGCCTATCCCGAACAGCGCCGGCTCGAAAAGCTCGCGCCGGCTTCCTGGCTGAGCGGGGACTTCGCCACCTGGATCGGCGAGGAGGACGAGAACCGCGCCTGGGATTACCTCGGCCGGACGCGCGAATTCCTCGCCAAGTACGAACTCGGCAAACGAAAGACCTCCCGGGCCAAGCTGGAGGCGGCCAAGGACGCCATGCTCCTGGCCGAGGGTTCGGACTGGTTCTGGTGGTTCGGTTCCGACCAGGAATCGGGGGACGACGCCTACTTCGACGGGGCTTTCCGCGCCCTCCTTTCGGAGGTCTACCGGTCGCTCGGAGAGAGCGTCCCGGACTACCTGGGCGAGCCCGTGATCCGGCCCCGCTCGGCAGCGGCGGTCGATTTCGGCCCGACTAAGCCCATCCTTTCGGTGGACGATCCTGAGGGAGACGACCACGGCCCGGGGACCTACACCTATCCGACGGACGCGGTCTTCGTTCCGGGAGTCTTCGACCTCGTGAGGTTCGAGGTCGCGGAGGGTAAAGACTCGCTCGTCTTCACTTGCGCGTTCCGCGGTCCGCTCGACAACCCCTGGAAGTCGGGCGTCGGCCTTTCGCTCCCGACCATCGACGTGTACGTAGACGAGGACGGGGAGCCGGGCACCGGCGCGCGCGTCCTCCTGGAAGGCCGGAACGCGGCCCTCGCTGGAGGACGGGGCTGGGAGCGCGCGATCTGGATAGAAGGGTGGAACCGGAAAGCCTTCGCGGTGGGCAGCGACGGCCGGCCCGCCGAGCTGACCGGCGAGATCGAAGTCGCGGCGGACGCTGAAAAACGCGCGGTGACCTTCGCCGTGCCCCGGTCGCTCTTGGGCGCGGGGGATCCGTCGCGCTGGTCTTTCGCGGCCGTAGTCCTGAGCCAGGACGGCTTCCCGAGCGCCGGCGTCCGGCGCGTGCGCGACGTGAACGCCGGAAGCGCGGAGCGTTGGCGGGGCGGCGGCGCTCCGGCGGACGCGGCGCATACCCGCATCTACGACGTCGCCCTTCCGGCGGAGGCCCGGCCGAGCCAGGAGGAATCGCTCTCCGCCTACGGGGCCGCGGCCGGCAAAACCGCCGCGCCGGCCGGGGACCGGGCGGCTGCCGGCAAGGCCGTCGATCCAAACGAGTTCCCTTCGGTTCCGTTCGCGGCGCCTTCCTCACGATAGAAGCGCGGGGGAGGAAGGCTGCGATGCGGGGAGACGGCCCCAGGACCACGATCAAGGACATCGCGGCCCTCGCGGGCGTCTCCAAGGCGACCGTCTCCTTCGTGTTCAACGCGCCGGAGAAGATCTCCGCGGAGACGCGCGAACGGGTGCTCCGCATCGCGGAGGAGTCGGGGTACGTCCCCGATCCCGTCGCGCGCACCCTGGCGACCAAGCGAATCGGCACGATCGGCCTGCTCCTGCCGCAGCCGATCGAGGAAGTCTTCCAGAATCCGTATATGTTCGAGATCCTGCGGGGCATCGGGCGCCTCTGCCACGCGGAGGATCTTTCCCTGACCGTCCTGCCTCCGGTACGCGGGCTCCTTTCCCAGACGGTGCGGAACGCGGTGGTGGACGCCATGGTCACCATCGGCATCGGTCCCGACGCCGATATACTCCAGCTCATCCGCAAGCGGCGCATCCCCTTCGTGACCATAGACGGTTCTCCCGCCGAGAGCGTGCTCAACGTCGGCATCGACGACGAGGATGCGAGCTACGGCCTCATACGCCACGTCCTGGCTCTCCGGCACCGGCGGATCGCGGTCATCACGTTCCGCGCCCAAACTTCCCTCGCCCAGGCGGACTACGAGCACCGCTCGCGCACCCTGGACCTCCGCCTCGCGGGGTTCGAGCGGGCGCTTCGGGAGGAAGGCCTGGAACTCCGTTCCCCGGACATCGCCGTGTACTCGTGCGGGGCTTCCATGGAGGCCGCTTTAGAGGCGGCGTCGGGCATCCTCACCGACGCGCGCAGGCCTACGGCCGTGGTCTGCCTCAGCGACGCCGCCGCCCTCGGCGTGTACGCGGCGTGCCGTCGCCTCCGCATCGGGATACCTGGGGACCTTTCGGTCGCGGGTTTCGACGACATTCCCTTCGCC
>JAEWSV010000474.1 GCA_023398155.1 Spirochaetota bacterium | reverse complement strand
GCCGCGGCCTCGGCGGCAGCCGCGGCCTCGGCGGCGATGGCGCGCCGGCCGGACCGGATCGGCCGAAGTTCGGCTTCCGACACCTCGTCGGGGTCGTCGACCCCGGGGGGCAGTTCGCGGCCCGTTTCCGGGGCGACTTCCTCTTCCTCGTAGGGCTCGGCGTCCGGGATGGGGGCGACGCCGCCCTCCTCGTTCTCCAGCCGCACCGAGATGACCTTCGTGATACCGGACTCTTCCATGGTGACGCCGAGCAGGGTCTTGGCGCCGGTCACCGTCTTCTTGTTGTGGGTGATGACGATGAACTGGCTCGCGGTTCCGAATTCGCGGAGGAGCTGGACGAAGCGGAGCACGTTCTGCTCGTCCAAGGCCGCGTCGATCTCGTCCAGGAGGCAGAAGGGAGACGGCTTGCCCATGTAGGTCGCGAAGAGCAGCGCGACCGCGGTCATGGACTTCTCTCCGCCGGAGAGGAGCGTGATGTTCTCCAGCTTCTTGCCCGGCGGCTGAGCGTAGATCTCTATGCCCGATTCCAGCACGTGGTTCGGGTCGGAGAGCCGGAGCTCAGCCCTACCGCCCCCGAAGAGGCGTCGGAACATATTGTGGAAGTTTTTCTTGATCTTGTTGTACGTGGCGATGAAGAGCTCCGAAGACTCGGCCCGGATCTCGGCGGTGATGTTTTCCAGATCGTCGCGGGCCTTCTTAAGGTCCTCGAGCTGGCCGGAAAGGAAGTCGTACCGCTCCTTCGCTTCCGCGAACTCCTCCACGGCCATGAGGTTGACCGACCCGAGGTCCTTGAGCGTCGCGCGGAGGGCGGCCAGTTTCTCGCGGAGTTCGGCGGTCGGCGTCGTGATGGTGAACATCCGCTCCTCGAACTCCATGAGATCGCGGGAATGGGTTTCCCGGAAGTTGTCCTGGATGTTCTTGATCTCCGTCTCGCTCTGCACGAGGTCCATGTGGAGCTTCTCCAACGACTGCTGGACGCGGGCGAGCTCCGTCATGCGCTTCTTGATGGTCTCCTGCTTGCCCGCCACGTCGCCGTTCCGCGCCTCGATGTCCTTCTCCAAGCCCTCGAGTTCGATGGTTAGCTTGCGGCCGCGGTTGTCGATCTCCGCGATATCCGATTCGGCGTCCTCGATCCGCTCGTCGATCTCGTCGAAACGCTTGCGGTCCAGGAAGAGCTCGTCCTGGACCGTCTTGAGGAGCGCCTCCTGGCCGGATAGCTCGCGGCGGATCAGGCGCGCCTGTTCCTCGGCGGCCTGGGCCTGGGTGGCCATGCGGACGCGGCTCACCCGGAGCTCTTCCAGCGTCTTCCGGTACTCCTCGATCTTGGCGCCGAGGCCGTCGTTCTCCGCCCGCAAGGCCGCGATCCGCTCGCGGAGCTGGAAGACCGAATCTTTGGCGGCACGGACCTTGACGTCCAGGGCCCGCTTCTTCGTGATGATGCCCTCGGGAGCGAGGAATTCGTCGATGAAAGACGGCGTGGAAGCGCGGTACGACTCAAAGAGGGTCCGCGCCTCCTCGGCGGCCTTGGCCGCGTCCCCGAAGGCGGAAACCGCGCCGTCGGCTATACGCTTGAGGTCGGCCAGCGGGGCGGAGCCGCCGGACTGGGCGCGGGAGGCCGCGTCCGCGAGGTCGCGGAGCAGGGATTCGCGGCCCGAAAGGAGGGTCTTGAGTTTGCCGAGGACGGCTTCCATGGCCTCCTCCGCGCGGCGGCGCTCCGGCGCGGAATACCCCGCGTCCTTGAGTCCCGCGTCCAGGGCCGCGACTATGTCGTCGGTGATCCCCTCGAGCTCGCCTTCCCAGGCCGCGCGCTCTGCCTCCACGCGGACTATATCGTCCTCGGCGCGGCGGGAGGCCGCGTCGTTGTCGCCGATCCGGGAAGCCGCGGTCTGCACGCTCTCCTCGAAGCCGGCGATGTTCTTCTCTATATCTTCGACCCGCTTCTTGAGGTCGCGGACCACTCCGTCCTGCTCCTCCGCGTCGTCCAGCAGCTCCTCGATCTTTATCTTGACGGCCTTCTCCCGGCCTTCGTTCTGCTGGATTTTGGCCTTGGCCTCCACGCGCTGCTCGGCGAGGAGCTTGGCTTCCTTCTCCTTGGCGTTCTTCTCCACGGCCAGGCCGTAGATGAGCTTCTGGTGCTCGACGAGCTTGGCCTCCATGGAGTTGACCACGTCCATGTTCTCTTCCAGGGACCGGTTGATGTCGTCCATCTCGCCGCGGATCGCGTCGCGCTCCTTCGTGCGCTCGGCGACCTCCTCGGCTCTCCGGTCGCGTTCGGAGTTGAACTGCTTGAGGCGGAGGAGCTGGATATCGAGCTCGGCCTGGAAGATATCCTCGCGGAGGCCGCGGTACTTCTTGGTCTTGTCGGCTTGGATCTTGAGCGAGTCGTAAGCGCGCTTCACCTCGCCGAGGATGCCCTCGACCTGCTTCATGTTCTCTTCGGTCTTCTCGAGCTTGCGCTCGGCTTCGGCGCCGCGGACCTTGAAGCGGGTGATGCCCGCGGCCTCCTCGAAGAGGTAACGCCGCTCGTCGGGCTTGGAGGAGAGGACCTGGTCGATTTTGCCCTGTTCCATGACGGAGTAGGCGGCCTTGCCGACGCCGGTATCCCAGAAAAGCTCGCGTACGTCCTTGAGCTTGGCGGGGGTGGAATTGACGAAGTATTCGCTCTCGCCGGACCGGTACAGGCGCCGCTTGATCTGGATCTCGGGCATGTCGATGGGCAGGAGGCCCGTCTCGTTGGCCAGGGTGAGGGTTACCTCGGCGACGTTGAGGGCCTTACGGGTCTCGGTACCGTTGAAGATGACGTCTTCCATCTTCTCGGCCCGTAGGGATTTGGACGCCTGTTCGCCGAGCACCCACTTGATGGCGTCCACGACGTTGGACTTGCCGCAGCCGTTGGGGCCGAGCAGGGCGGTGATGCCGTCGGCGAATTCTACGCGCGTGCGGTCGGCGAATGATTTGAATCCGAGTATTTCCAGGTTCTTGAGGAACAATCTACGCTCCAGCGGTGACGGCTCGCCGGTCGTCGCGTACGATTACGAATCGACCGTCGTAGATCGTACCATCTCGGACGGCGCGGGGTCAAGGAAGCGTACTCTCTGGTGACCGATCGGCGCGCGGCTCCGGAAGCGCGCCTGCGTTCGGCGAGGCGGTCCGCCGCCGCGGCGATTCCGCCGAGGTCTTGTCCCCGGAGCGGGCCGCCGTGGCCGGGATACACCGTCTCCGTCCGGACGAAGGCGCGGAGGTTGGATGCGAGGGCTCTAGCGTCCGCGGCGAAGAGGGGGAGCCGCGGCGACCGGGGAGAAGTGAACTTGCCGAAAACGAGGTCGCCCACGATAGCCCAGGGGAGTTCCGGGGGGGCCGCGGCCCCTCCGGCTGACGCCTGCCACGCAGACGCCGCGGCGAGCGGCACCACGGAGATGGAGCCGGGCGTGTGGCCGGGGGTCGGCACGATCGAAGCGTCCACGCCCCACCGCGTCAATTCCGCGGGCCCGGAGAAGAGGAGGTCCGGCTCCAAGGCGGCGGCGGAGCGCGGCCGCGGCGCGAGCGAGAGCAGGGAACGCGCGAAGAGACCCGCGGGGCACGCGGGCGCGAGATGCCGGTCCACGCCGCCCTTGAGGTCGGCGGCGGCGCGGTCGCCGCACGCGATGGGCGCGCCGGTGATCCGCCTAATCTCCGCGGCGGAACCGAAGTGATCCGTGTGGGCGTGCGTGATGATGATGAGGGACAGCCGGGATGGCTCCTTCCCCGCGGCGAGGACGGCATCCAGGATGCGATCGGCCATGCCGAAATAACCGGAGTCCACGAGTACGGGCCGCTCTCCCTTGAGCAGGTACGCGTTCACGGAGCCGAGGCGGATGGGAACGACATCGGTCATACCGCAGAGTATCGCCCGAGCGGCGCGGTAGGCGCAAGGCGTTAACCGCGATCCGCCTGAGGGAAACCGCGCGATTGACGACGGCGGGAGGGTCGGATAGGCTAGCGCGTCATGGAAACCATCCCGGTCGAAAACGCCTTCGGCGCTCCCGTGTACTACGCGGCCGTCGTCGCGAGCACCATGGTCGAAGCGCGCCGACTCTCGGCCGCGGGCGCGCCTCACGGCACCGTCGTAGTCGCCGACTCCCAGGAAGCGGGCAGGGGACGCACTGCCGGCAGGGTCTGGACCGACGAAGCGGGAAAGAGCCTCCTCTGCACGACGATCCTCCGCTTCGCTGATTTGGGCGCCATGCCGGCCGCCCTCACCCTCCGCGTCGGACTCGCCGCTTCCCGCGCCGTGGAGGACGCCGCGCCCGCCCTCAAGGGCCGCGTCCTCGTCAAATGGCCCAACGACCTCATGGTCGTGGGCACCGGCCCACAGGTCGGCCCCACCGACCTCCAGGTCGGCCGAAAGCTCTGCGGTATCCTCTGCGAAAGCGACGGCAGGACCGTCCTGGCCGGCGTCGGCATCAACGTGGGCCAGACCGCTTTCCCTCCCGAAATCGCCGACAAGGCGACCTCCATCGCGACGGCTACGGCCGCGGCCGCGGCCGGGGATGGCGGCGCGCCGGACCGTTTCGCGCTGCTGAGCCGGTTGCTCGCTCGCCTCGATGAAGCCCTGTCCCCCGCGGCGGACGAGACCTGGCGGACCGATTTGGAAGCGCGGCTCTTCCGGCGAGGGCAACGGGTCCGCTTCATGGAGGGGGCGGCCGACTCCCGCGCTTGGGTCGAGGGTATCCTCGTCGGCATCGGTGACGCCGGACAACTTCTCCTCCGCCGCGACGAGGAGACTACGCCGCGCGCCTTCTCCGCCGGCGAGCTTTGCGTCTACTGATTTATTGGAGGCCTTTTCGTGCGCGCCCGTGCTTATGCAGCCCTCTACGTTTCCGCGACCGTCTTCGCCGCCGTCTCACTCATGGTGAAGCTCGCCTCCGCTTACTACGGAGCCCTATTC
>JAEWSV010000440.1 GCA_023398155.1 Spirochaetota bacterium | reverse complement strand
TCCCCCGTATGCCGTTTCCGAGCTCGATGTCCATGAGGACCAAATCGAAGCGGTTCCGCGCGGCGAGGAGCGCGGCCTCTCCGGTCGGCGCGTGCTCGACGTGATAACCGTGTTTCTCCAGGAGCTTCCTTCTGGCGAGCGCTATTATGGCCTCATCCTCGACGAGGAGGATGCGCTTCCCCTCGGTATCCATGGCGATCCTTATGGTCCCACCGCGAGATGGATGAGTTTCGGCCACGAATAGCCGGAAAGGGTTACTTCGCCCGTATCCACGGTTGCCCTCAGAAGGTGTCTCTTGGCAATAGTATGTGTCTAATAGTCATATGTCAATTCGATATTGTCGGCCGTCGTTTTTTTTGTTATTTGCTTCCTGAAAAAGCAGCTAGGAGAAACGATTCGTCTTAGAATTAGGGCGTGACCGATATCCAAAGATTATTCATTCAGAATATGAGATCGGCGCGGGCGCGGGACAACCTATCCCAAGCGGCCCTGGCCGAGCGCTGCGGACTCACCGCGAATTATCTCGCGGAACTCGAAGCGGGTAGGCGTTTCCCGTCCAACGAGACATTACAGAAACTATGCGACGGACTCGGACTGCGCCCGTACGAACTCTTCGTCGACGCGGAACGCGATTTCCGCCCTTTGGTCGAGGATGAGGAGAGCCGGAAGGTGAAGGAACAAGTGCGCAGCCGGCTCAAGACCCTTATCGATGAATTAAAATAGTCCGGAATGTCCTCCGCAAGCCGCCGATTCGTTCTCGCCAAATCTCGATGACGTCGCCGTCGGCCATACCCGGGCCGAATGCCGCGGGCCTTGCATCGCGGCCCAATCACGGCTAGGCTTGGCGACATGAAAACGATCGGACTCATTGGCGGCATGAGCTGGGAATCCACGGCGAAGTACTACGAACTCATCAACAGGGAGATCGCCTTCTCGCTCGGCGCGAGCCATTCGGCCCGATGCGTTATTTACTCGTTCGATTTTCAGGAGATCGAGGAGCTCCAGTACGCCGGGGCCTGGGACGAGCTCAGACGCCGCCTTTTCGAGGTAGGCCGGGGACTCAAGGGCGCGGGAGCCGACTTCATCGTCCTCTGCACGAACACCATGCACAAGGTGATGGACGGCTTCGAAGCGGAGGTCGGCATTCCCTTCCTCCACATCGCGGACATCATCGGCGAGGCGGTCCGCGCCGACGCCATCACTACGGTGGGACTCCTCGGCACGAAGTTCACCATGGAAGAGGATTTCTACCGGGGTAAGCTGGAACGGGAGTACGGGCTCTCGGTCCTCGTGCCCGACGCAGCGGACCGCGCGGAGGTGAACCGCGTGATTTATGAGGAACTCGTGCGGGGGGTCATCAGCGAGGAATCCCGTGCGGCCTACGTCCATATCATGGACGGGCTGGAGCGCCGAGGTTGCAGGGGCATCATCCTGGGATGCACGGAGATCGGCCTCCTCGTGAAGGCCCACTCGACCCGGCTCTACGATTCCACCGTCCTCCACGTGCGGAGGGCGGCACGTCTCGCTATGGAGAGGAGGTAAGATGAAGGAGCTATTCGTCGCCTATAGCCGGTACAACCGGCAGGCAAACGCCGCGGCGTTTTCTATCCTGGAAGGCCTCAGCGCCGATCAACTGGCCTTCCCGATCAAAGCCTTCTACCCGACGGTCACCGACACCGTCTTCCACGTACTCAAGTCGGACGTCAAATGGCTGTACCGGCTCTCCTCGTTCTTGCCGAGCGGCGTACCGAAAGACGTATTGGACCGGTACATGAAGGAGGGGGCGGTGGACCACGGCCTCGTGGCGGCCGGGCTGCGGGACTTCGTCGAGCTACGGAAGCGGGTGGACGAGGCCGTGATCGCCGTGATCGCCGCTATTCCGGAGGACGCCTTCCTCAAGAACTTGGAGATCGAATTCGGCCCCAAGACGATCGAGCGGCCGCTTTGGCAACTCCTCATGCAGTGGTTCAACCACCAAACGCACCATCGGGGCCAGGTCTCCGTGCAGCTGGACGCCCTAGGCCTCGACAACGACTATTCGGGAGTATTGGACAAGATAGGATAGGCGATGTATTGATCTTTATCGAATTAGTAATAAAATAGTGTCACCTATACCGATGGGAGGGTGCCATGCAGAAGATCGTCCCCCATTTATGGTTCGATACGGAGGCCAAGGAGGCCGCCCGGTTCTACGTTTCCGTCTTTCCGGATTCCGCCGTCAAGAGCGAGTCGACCCTCCACGGTACGCCGTCCGGATCGGTCGATGTCCTGACGATCAACCTATCCGGAAACGAATTCATGCTGTTGTCCGCGGGACCGTACTTCAAGTTCACGCCTGCGATCTCCTTCGGCGTGGCCTGCGCTTCGTTGGAGGAGACCGACCGCGTCTACGCCGCTCTCCTGGAGGGCGGCATGGCTCTCATGCCCCTGGGCGAGTATCCCTTCAGCGAGCGGTTCGGCTGGGTCCAGGATAGGTTCGGCGTTTCATGGCAACTATCGTACGTCGGCGCGGAGAGGGCGGGCCGGGAAATCCGGACGGCCCTCCTCTTCGTAGGACCGCAGTGCGGGAAAGCGGGCGAAGCGCTTCGATTCTATACCGACGTGTTCCGCGATGGGCGGATCGACGAGATTCTCCGCTACGGCCCCGGAGAGGCGCCTGACAGCGAGGGAACGATAAAGCAGGCGACGTTCACCCTGGAAGGGCGACCCTTTTCGGCGATGGACAGCGCCTATCCCCACGATTTCTCTTTCAACGAAGCGGTTTCCCTCCTCGTGAAGTGCGGTACCCAAGCCGAGATCGATTATTATTGGGGGCGTTTGTCCGCCTTCCCCGAGCACGAGCGGTGCGGCTGGCTCAAGGATAAATTCGGCGTGTCCTGGCAGATCGTCCCGAGAGCCATGGACGAGATGATGCGGGGAAAGGACGGCGCGAAGGCGCAACGCTTCACCGATGCCATGCTCAAGATGAAGAAGCTGGATCTGGCTGTCCTGGAAGCGGCGGTCAGGTGAGCTGATTTGACGGAGAGCCGCGATGGGCTGCTATTTCCTGGCCAATATCCGGATCGCCGATGCTTCGGTATATCGGATGTTCGTGCGTAAGGACTATCGGGGGAAGGGGTTTTCCCGGATGATCCTCGGCGAGCTCGAATCGTGGGCCGCCGAGCGGGGGGCGACGGAGCTGGTCCTGGAGACGGGCGTAAACAGCTAGCCGCAATCGGGCTGTACGAGGAGAGCGGTTTCCGCAGGATCGGGAATTACGGAAAGTACCGGGGGAACGAGGACAGCGTCTGCATGAAGAAGGTATTGTAGCCTCCTATCGGCAGCCCCCCCGCCCAGCGCGGATCGTTAGAGGAGATCGTCTTGATGTTACGATATGAAACGCTGAGTCTGAAAGTGGACATGCCTACCTTCAAGACGGTGATCCATCCCGTCGTGATCCACGGCGGGAATGAACTGATACTCTGCGATGCCGGCTATCCTCGGCAAACGAACGACCTGGAGGCGGCGCTCCGCCTCCACGGCTTTTCGATAGGCGACTTGACGCGGATCATCGTCACGCACCACGACCACGACCATATCGGTTCGTTGGCCGCGCTCAAGGCCCTGAACCCGCGGGCGGAGGTGATAGCCGGCGCGATTGAGGCGGACTACGTCGGAGGGGACAAGAAGTCCCTCCGTCTGGCGCAGGCCGAGGATTTTAACGCGCGGCTTTCCGGCGAGGACCGGCGACAGGGCGAAGCGTTCGCCGAGTACCTGAAAACGATCGTCCCCTGCGCGGTGGATCGGCGTATTCCGGATATCGACCACCTCCTCATGGAGGACCTCCGCGTCGTCCCCACCCCCGGCCACACGCCGGGCCATATCTCCCTCTTCATCGAGTCCTCTAGGGTCCTGATCTCGGGCGATGCCCTGGCCCTTGAGGACGGCAGGCTCACGATACCCAATCCCCAGTTCACCCTGGACCTGGCGGCGAGCGTCGCGTCGGTCGGCAGGCTCAAGCTGCTCGGGCCGGAACAGGTTGTGTGCTACCACGGGGGGAGCCTGGAGGGCAACGTCGTCGCGAACCTGGATGAGCTGCTCGCCGCCTACGCCCAGCAGGGCGGAGGCCGGACCGCCGCCTACGCGTAGGAAGGCGGAGGCCCGTCCCTGGGCCTCTCCGTACGATTTCCCCAGTGAAGACATGTAGACTTTTTTAAGGTGGATGTTATGACGGACGCTATTCCGGCATCGCAGGATAGGATCGGCAGGATTTTACTGGCGTTGAGCTCGGTCTCGGCGATCGGGGCCTTCGCGGGCGGCCTCGCGGCGGTCCGGGGCGCGCTTCCGCAGCTCGTCTGGCTCGAGACGTGGCGCTCGCCGTCCTGCTCGTGACCGCCTACCTCTGTACCCGCGATTGGCGTTCATGGCGGCGGGAGGCCGCGTAACCATGGGGTCTCCGACCGACTCCGGGGGGCAGAGCGCGGAAACCTTACAGGATATCCCCATCCTCGGGTTCCCGGACGCGGCCGCGTGGGAGGCTTGGCTGGCCGCCAATTACGGGTTCGAGTCCGGAATCTGGCTTAAATTGGCCAAGAAGGATTCGGGAGTCATGACGGTCTCCTACGCCGACGCCGTGGAGGTAGCCCTCTGTTGGGGCTGGATAGACGGCATGGCGAAGTCATGGGACGCGGCTTCCTACGTGCAAAAGTTCACGCCTCGCAGGAAGCGGAGCCTTTGGTCCAAGGTGAACATCGGCAAGACGGAGGTCCTGATCGCCGCGGGCCGCATGCGTCCTCCGGGCCTCGCGGCTATAGAAGCGGCCAAGGCCGACGGGCGGTGGGAGGCGGCCTACGCTTCGGCGAAGGAGGCCGTCGTGCCGGCGGACCTGACCGCGGCGCTGGAGACCGATCCGGCGATGAAGTCCTTCTTCGAATCCCTAACCAGCGCGAACCGCTATGCGGTCCTCTGGCGGCTCATGACCGCGCGGACGAGCGCGACGCGATCGGCGCGTTTGGAAAAGATCTTGTCGATGCTGAGGGAGCGTAAAACCTTCCATTGACCGCGAGGCGCCGCGCCACGGCAGCCCGGACTCTACGGCAGCCCGGACTCTACGGCAGCCCGAACCCTACGGCAGCGAGACTCCGAGGCTCCGGAGCAGGTCGGCCATCGCGTCTCCCGCCGTCGCATACGGCCGGAAGGCAGTCCCCAGGCCGCCGGAAACCCCGGCGAGTTGCTTGTCGCTCAGCTCGTCCGCTTTCGAGGGCGGACTCCGCAGGTCTTGGAAATCGGCCATGCTCACGGCGAAGCCGAGTTCGTTGGCGAAGGCGATCAAGCTATCGATATTCTCCAAATGGATGAGCGAGAGCCGCGACCGCGCGATCGGGTCGACCGTGCAGTGTTTTCCGAAGGCCGCCAATTGATCCATGCTCATTCGACGTCTGCCTCTCGTTCCTGGATAGTTTAGCGACAGTATATACGCAGTTTCCGCCTCCCGTCATCCGAGATTTCCCGGTATTTGACGCAGGTCAAGGTTCGATCCCGTTTCTTCCGCTACCTTGGGAACCATCACGGAGGTATGAGACATGAAAGAGAAGACTTACGCGCTGGAGACCCTGACCTGCCCGAGCTGCGTCGCCAAGATCGGGACCATGCTCAAGAAGACGAGCGGCGTGACCGAATCGGAGGTGCTGTTCAACACCTCCCGCGTCAAGGTCGCCTACGATGAGTCGGTCATCGATGCTGAGACGATCAAGGCCAAGATCGAAGGCCTCGGATACGCCGTCCTCGGCGCCCGGTGAAGAGTAGGAGGTTAGCATGAACGGCACGGCGAAGCGGCGTCTCATCATTACGGAAACTGTCCTGGTCGCGGTCTCTTGGACCTTGATGCGCGTCTTCGGCTACGCCCCTCTGACCGTGGCAGCCATGCTCCTCTCCACGGC
>JAEWSV010000435.1 GCA_023398155.1 Spirochaetota bacterium | reverse complement strand
AGGAAGTACTGAACGAGGATGTCCGTAGGGGCGAGCTTTACCTAAAATCGACCACCATGCCGGTCCTCGGCGTCGCCGCCCTCGTGGGCCTCGCGGGGGACGTCGAAGGCCGAGTGCTCTTCGATATGTCGAAGGCCACCGCCCTCTCCGTGGCTTCAATCATGAACGGGGAACAACTGCCATCCTTCGACGAACTCGCCAAGGCGACCATCACCGAACTCGCGAACATGATCACCGCGCAGGCGGTAACCAAGCTCCATGATCTCGGATTCAAATTCGATCTCACCCCGCCGGCCCTTTTCACCGGCGAGAATATGGAAGTGTCCGACCACGAAGTCGAGGCGTTGATCGTCCCGATGGAAGTGCCGCAAGGAAAGATCGAAATCAACGTCGCGATCCGCGAGCGGGCATAGGGCGGGCCGTCCATGAAGACGAAGCAGGATTTTCCTTCGATCAATGAACGGGAGCCCGACGGTAAGCGGCCCGACGGTACGCCGTTTCGGGTGCTGATCGTCGATGACTCCATGTTCGTCGCCAAGCAGATCGGCCAGATCCTGACCTCCGAAGGTTACGACGTCGTCGCCACCGCCGCTGACGGCGAGGAGGGCGTGGAGAAGTACAAGGAGTTCTTCCCCAACGTGGACCTCGTGACCATGGATATCACCATGCCCAAGATGGACGGCATCACGGCCCTCGAGCACATCATGAACTTCGACAAGAACGCGCGCGTGGTCATGATCAGCGCACTCGGCAAACAGGATCTCGTCAAGAAGTCGCTGCTCCTCGGCGCCAAGAACTATATCGTGAAGCCGCTCGACCGCAAGAAGGTCTTGGAGCGCATCAGCCAAGTGTTGGAGAAATAAGCCGCTCCGCCGTATTGACAAGCCCCTCCCATCCGAGGTATATATTGCCTCGTTCGGGCGGTTAGCTCAGTTGGTTAGAGCACCAGTATGACACGCTGGGGGTCACAAGTTCGACTCTTGTATCGCCCAACCCGAAGTAAAGCCCATCCGCGAGGATGGGCTTTTTTATTGTCGTGGCGATACGAGAGTCGAAGGGAAGCCGCTCCCCATGCGCGCGATTCGATGAGCGCGATCGGCCGAGAGCAGTTCTTGTTGCGAGGTATGTTTTTCAAAGACAAAGCTTCATTTACATCTTGGTCTTCATGGATATCAGGTATCCGTGTCTTTCTCCGTTTTACATTACTTGATAATGAATATATGTCCGCCAGAATTTCTCGAGCATTGGCCGCTCGGCCAATACTCTTAAAATTCAGGCGATGCTAATTTCATCTCGCCCTTCATTAATCAAATCGCGGACGGAGGTGGAAATGAAGTTCCTCGGAACGAGCTCCAAGATGGCGGTGGGAGTCTGCCTGATGACTCTTCTCTACGGATGTACCGCGTTGCCCGTATTCAAAGCGGGGCCCGAACCGGGGACGGTTGGGTTCTACGAGGTGAAGCCGGTCAAGGATAAGGCCATGACCGATGACGTCACGGCGCGGAGGATGAGCCAGAGCGGCGACGTGGTTTACGTGTACCGGCTCAACGACGATATGGTGGTCCTGGGCAATTCGGTCTCTTCCGCCGTAAAACCCTTCGATGAGATCACGCGCGGCGTAGTCATCACTCCAGAGGGTGCCAAAAGATTGGCCGCGTACTTGAGCAAGGTCATCGCCCAATACGACAAGACGGACAAGGCCCAGAGCGTGTACCTCGATTTTCGGCTCTTGACTGAAGAGGTCGTCAAAGTGAAGGACGACGAGATCAAGAACGACGTCATCCAGGTTCGCTTCCAGTACGTTTACAATTACGGCATTGAAAAGAGCCCTGAAACGACCAACTATTATTTGGGAGGCGGCTACTCGGCATCTCCCAAGCTTATCGCTTATAACGATATCAAGATTTTGCTCGCCAACCTGCAGAAACCCTGAACGAAGGACTCACGGATATGCGGGCTCCAGCTATCCGTGAGCCGGCCGTCGTGCGAAGCCGAGGGCGGGACCTCGGCGATACAAACTTTCTACCGTTCGTTGACGGTCACCCGAAGATGTCCCATAATTCAGTAAAATTGAAGTAAAGGATGTGGGGCATTTGGGCGACCCGATGACTACTCGCGATTCGCGGCGATGCATGCTTCCCCTGGAGAAGTTCGTTTACGAGGCCAGCGTCGCCGGCGACGTCCGCGGTGTGAGGCGGAGTTGGACGGAGTTCGTCAGGCAATTCGGCGCAGAGACTTATTGGATCATCCCCTTTTCCCCGCAGAGACAAAAACAGCCGAACGCCCCGATGCCTCGAATCGACATCGCGCACAACGTCCCCTCCGGTTGGCATGCTTACTATCGCGAACGAGACTTTCACCGGCACGATTGCATCGTGAAGGCAGCGCTCGCAGGCGGCGAGGTATTCACCAGAAAGGAGGCCCTCGCCGAGTACCGCAGCTCTCAGTCGGAGCGCGTCGTCGCCCAAGCGGAGGAATTCGGCATCGCCAACGTCGTCGCCATGTCCGTATGGTTCGCGCCGGGGATCATGCTCGGGACCTCTCTCTGTCTTCCCAACGCAGAAATCGGCCTGGATACCACGACCAAGCTCACGCTGAAGACGGCCTTGCTCGTGTTCTATGCGCGCCACCGAGAGTTGCGGCCGCCGGCCGTGTGCGTCGCCGAGCCTACCCGGCTCACTCCGCGCGAACGCGACGTGCTCCACTGGATCGCCCTCGGAAAGACCAAGCAGGAGGTGGCCGATCTCCTGTGCGTGAGCGCTTCCTGCGTCAAGCGACACTGCGAGAACGTGAACCTTAAACTGGGCGTGAACAACCTGGCCAGCGCCGTGGCGCGGGCGATGTCGCTGGGACTGATCAATCCCTGATCCGGGGCTATAAACCCCGGTCGCGGAGTTGCCGGCGGTGGGCGGCGCAGCGGTCGGGGGTCAGGTCGTTGAGCTTCCAATAGAGGAAGGCGCCGATCAGGATGAGTGCGGTCGGCAACAGGGCCAGATGGATGCGTATGCCGAAGAGGGCCTGCGGCGATCGCGGATCGGCCTCGAAACCCGTCAATTCGTGGATGATCCAGAAGCTCAGGATCTGGACCGACGCGGAAAGCCGGCCGAAAAAGGCGCGGAATCCGTAGAACACTCCGTCGTCCCGTCGCCCCGTCTTCACGACTACCTCATCGACCACGTCGGCCATGGCCGGGTTGAGCAGGAGCCAGAACCCGCCGAAGGCCGCGCCCCAGGGGAACATGCAGACCACGATACCCCGATAGTCGGGAACGAAGGCCAGGGGGAATGAGAAGGCGCCGAGGAGAACGGCTGCGACTAGGAGGGACTTTTGGTTGTTCCGGGTCCGTTTTGCCCAGGCGAGCCAGAAAGGTATGGAAACGAGGGCGCCCACCAGCATGGCGGCGAAGATCAAGGTGGTGCTTTTGCCTCCCAGCACATAGTCGCCGAGGTAGTAGATCGAACTCTGCATGGACTGGACTGCGGCTTGGTAAAAGAAATAGAGGAGGATAAACGCCGCGAAGTTCTTGTGGCTGAAGGCGTCCTTCATCTGCCGGAAGAAGGAGGGGCGGGCCCGGGCATCGGCGGTCGTCTGGCGGACGAACCTATCGATCATAGGTCTGGTCTCGCGGACGCAGGGGATAAAGAGGAAGGAAGCGGCCAGGGCGATACCGCCTATCACCAAGGCGCTGTACCGGTAGCTTCCTAAGTCGCCGTAGACGATGAACAGGGTAGGAATGATGGCGCCGGCGACGATACCGAAGGTCCCTACCACCGTACCGACGCCCGCCGCCCGGTTCCGGATCGCGAAACTCCGGAACCTGTCGGGGAAGACCGACTGATAATTGAGCTCCCAGAGGGAGTGGAAGAAGTCGTAAAGGCAGCTCGCCAGGGTCAGCCAGCCGAACAGGACCCAAGGGCCCGCCTCGGTGGGAGGTATGAAGACCAAAAGGAAGGTGATGACCGCCAAAGGGACGCCGACGAGGATCCAGGGGAACCGGCGGCCGAGGCGGCCGGAGAGGAAGGTCGGTTTACCCGTGACGTAGCCCACCAACGGGTAGGCGGCAGCATTCCACACCGAATGGAGGATGAACCCCGCGGCCACCAGGGATACCGATAGGCGCACCTCGGTCTCGTAAAACTTGAAAACGACCGCCGAGAAGACACCGATGAGGAGCTCGTTGATGAATCGGCCGAGGCCATAGCCGGCCATCAGGGAAACGCCGGGCTCGCGATCCGATAGGGTAGGCATGATTCCGCAGTTTGCCACACATGTCGCAATCCGGCTTCCCCCGAGGATGAAAATGCAATAAACCGAGGGG
>JAEWSV010000349.1 GCA_023398155.1 Spirochaetota bacterium | reverse complement strand
GTCTTCTTCCTGGTCGGCCTGCAGAATATCGACACTGAGATCTACGAGGCCGCCGAAGTGGACGGCGCGAGCAAGATCCGGCAGTTCTTCCTCATCACGATACCGTTGCTCGTTCCGGTGATCCTCTTCTCGGCCGTCACCTCCACGAACGGCACCATGCAGCTCTTCGACGAGCCGAATCTCCTCACCTGGGACGGCGGGCCTTCCAACGCCACCACGACGGTGGCCCTCTATATCTACCGACAGGCCTTCGTGATCAATTCGGACGCCGGTTACGCGGCAGCGCTCTCCTACGTGATGGTGCTCGTCGCGGCCGTGCTCGCCTTCATCCAAATCAGACTGCTGGGCGGTAAAGAGAAATGAGCGCTGTACGTAATTTCTCCATCTCTTATTTCGTGGTCCGCATCTTGCTGGTTATCGGCGCCTTCTTCAGCGTCTTCCCCTTTTTCTGGATGATCGTCGGCACCACCTTGAATCCGAACGACGTGGTGCGCGGGGTCCTGAATCCAGGAAACGAGTTCATGCTCAACTTCGCGAAGGTGAACAAGTCCTACAAGGTGGCGGCGTTCTTCTTCAACTCTTCCTTCATCGCCCTCGGCACCGTTGCGGCGGGCGTCATGGTGAACGCCCTCGCGGCCTTCGGCTTTGAGAAGTACCCGTCCAAGTGGCGGTCCAGGATCTTCGACGTGCTCCTCGTGTCCATGATCGTGCCGCAGATGGCCATCGTGATCCCCCTGTTCAAGCAGATCGCCTTTTTCCAGCTTCTGGACAGCAAGGCGGCCATCATCCTGCCTTCGGTGATGTCGGTCTTCATCATTTTCTTCCTGCGCCAGAACTTCAAGATGTTCCCCACGGAGATCATGGAGGCGGCGCGCGTGGACGGCGCCCCCGAGCTGGCCATCTTCACCCGGATCGTCGTACCTTCCATGAAGGCGAGCTTCGCTTCCGCGGGCATCTACATCTTCCTTGCCCAATGGAACGCCTACCTCTGGCCCCTCATGACCATCCTGAGCGACGCCAAGAAGACGATGCCCATCGTCATGTCCTCCATGATGCGCGCGTATACCATAGAGTACGGCGGCCTCATGATCGTCATCTGCATCTCCACCTTCCCGGTGCTGATCCTCTTCCTCGCGATGCAGCGCCAGTTCGTGGCGGGGCTCTTGGGCTCGGTGAAGTGAGACCTCGACAAAAGCCGGTTGCTTTTGTCGAGGTCTCTTAGCAGTTCTGCTGCAGGTTGGAGAAGGCACGCGCCTTTGGTCGGAGTGCAACAGAACTGCCAAGCGGTGATATTCAGATTTCAAAAGTTGAAGACTTTTGAAATCGCCGAAAGGATTTCTCGAATTGGAAGCGAAACGACTCAGCCTGCCCTCCCTCTTGCACGGAGGGGATTACAATCCCGACCAGTGGCTCCACGATCCGGCCGTCCTCGCGGAGGATATACGGCTCATGAAACTGGCGGGCTGCAACGCCATGAGCCTCGGCATCTTCGCGTGGTCGGCCCTGGAGCCGAGCGAGGGTAGGTTCCAATTCGATTGGCTCGACGCGGTGATCGCGTCGCTCCACGAAGCGGGCGTCTCCACGGTGCTCGCGACGCCGTCGGGCGCGCGGCCCGCGTGGATGGCTAAGAAGTACCCGGAGGTGCTCCGCGTCACGGCGAATCGGGAGCGCAAGCTTTTCGGGGAGCGGCACAACCATTGCCCGAGCTCGCCCGTCTATCGGGAGAAGGTCGCGGCCATCAACGGGGAGCTCGCCCGCCGTTACGGGAAGAACCCCGCGGTGATCCTCTGGCACATCTCCAACGAGTACGGCGGGGATTGCCACTGTCCGCTCTGCCAAGCCGGTTTCCGCTCATGGCTCCAACGGCGCTACGGGACTCTGGAAAAGCTCAACCGCGCCTGGTGGAACGGCTTCTGGAGCCATGTTTTTTCAGACTGGGACGAGATCGAGTCTCCTTCGACCATCGGCGAGAGCATGGTCCACGGCCTCAACCTGGATTGGAAGCGGTTCACCACCTGGATCACGACGGATTTCATGAGGGCGGAGATCGCCGCGGTCAGGGCGCATTCCCCCGACGTTCCGGTCACCACGAACCTCATGGGCACCTATGAGGGCCTGGACTACTGGAAGCTCGCCGAGGAGATAGACGTGGTGAGCTGGGACAGCTATCCCTGCTGGCACGGCCGGGGACCCATGACCCTCCCCTGGGCCGAGTGGGATCCCTCCGGCCGCGACGAACGGCTCGCGGCCAACATCGCCTTCCTCCACGACCTCAACCGGTCCCTCAAGAAGCGGCCCTTCCTCCTCATGGAGAGCTCGCCGAGCATGACGAACTGGCAGCCGGTGGCCAAGCTCAAGCGGCCCGGAATGCACGAACTCGTTTCGCTGCAGGCCGTGGCCCACGGCTCGGACAGCGTCCAGTACTTCCAGTGGCGCAAGAGCCGCGGCGGATTCGAGAAATTCCACGGAGCCGTAGTGGACCACGCGGGGCACGAGCATACGCGCGTATTCCGCGAGGTGGCCGCTCTCGGGAGCACCCTGGACTCCCTCCGGGAAGTCGCGGGATCGCGGATCGAGGCGAAAGTCGCCCTCCTCTTCGACTGGGAGAACCGCTGGGCCCTTGAGGACGCCAAGGGGCCGCGCAACGACGGCCGCATGGACTACCGCGGGGATTGCATCGCCCATTACCGCGCCTTCTGGAAGCGGAACGTCGCCGTGGACGTGGTCGGCGCCGCTGCGGACTTATCGCCGTACCGGATCCTCGTCGCGCCCATGCTCTACATGGTCTCGGCGGCGGCCGCCGGCCGGATCGCCGATTTCGTGGCCGCCGGCGGTACCTTGGTGACGACTTATTGGTCGGGCATCGTGGACGAAAACGATCTCTGCCATCTCGGCGGATTCCCGGGCCCGCTCCGCGAAGTCCTGGGAGTCTGGGCCGAGGAGATCGACGCGCTGTATCCGGACGAGACGCGGCACCTTTCCATGCTGAAAGGGAATGCCCTGGGTATGGAAGGAACGTATGGCGTCCGGGAGCTTTGGGAATCCATCCGCCTTGAGGGAGCTACCGAGCTGGCCCGTTTCCAGGATGAGATGTTCGAGGGACAGAGCTCGCTCACGGTGAACGCCTACGGCGCGGGGAAGGCCTATTACCTGGCCTCCCGAAACGAGGAGGCCTTCCTGGACGCGTTCTACGGCTCCGTGCTCCGGGAGGCGGACGTGCGGTCAGCCTGGCCTTCGGACGAAGCGCCTGCCGCGGGTATCTCCGTGACTGTCCGCGAAGGGCAGGGCGCTTCCTTCTATTTCGTGCTCAATTTCTCGGACGGCCCGCAGAACCTACGCCTTCCCGCCGCGCTGGCGGGGGCGGAATTGTTGGCGGGAGAATCGGACGGTAAAACGCTATCCCTGCCCTG
>JAEWSV010000213.1 GCA_023398155.1 Spirochaetota bacterium | reverse complement strand
CGATTCGCACGCGGGGTTCGTACCCCGCAGCTTGCTGCGGGGTAGTTGATTCGCCGCGTCATGCGGAGGAACCGGCCGCGGCCTAATCCGCCGCGGCCTGATCCGGCGCCGTCTCTCCCCGCGCGATCCGTTCGACGGCCAGGCCGACGGCGCCCTTGAGTTCGGCGACCGAAGGCCGGCCGAGGACCACGAGGCGGAAAATCGCCGATTCGATGAGGCCGTAGAGGAGGTCGTCGGCGACGCGGACGTTGACGGGAGGAAGCTCGCCCGCGCGGATGCCGTCTATGACGATGGTGGCCAGGATGTGCCGGAGCCGGATGGTGCGCTTACGCACGCGGTAATCGGGATCGGTGCCGCTCTTGGCCAAGTGCATGAGGTAGTTGAGGACGACCACGAGAAGGCGGCGGTTCTCTTCCAGGCGGTCCAAGATCGTTTCCATTACCTTGACGAGCTTTTCTGCGGTGCCCAGGACGAGGTCTGCCTTGACGGAGACCAAGTCGCTCTCCACCTCGGCCATGAGTTGCTTGATGCTCCAATTAAAGATCTCGCGCTTGTTCTTGAAGTAGATGTAGAGGGTGGTGCGCGTGATACCGCAACGATCGGCAATTTTCTGGAACGTCGCGTCTTCGAAGCCTTCGTCCATGAAGACATCGAGTGCCCGTTCCAGAATTTCCCTGCGGCGCTTATCGTGCTCGACGACGATCGACATCGTTCCTTCTCCCCAAGCGGTCATACGTGTATAGATAGGAGCGCAGGGCTCCGTTGGTGATTTCCCGTACGGAAGCGGCGGCGTAGCCGAAATGGGATTCGAAGCCCGGGTGGTTCGTGATCACGCCCATGTTCCAGCCGGCGAAGGAGTCGACGAGCGAGCCCATGTCCCGGTAGGTCCGTTCCGCCTGCTCCACGTCGCCGAGCCGCTCGCCGTAGGGCGGGTTCATGACGAGGAAGCCCTCGGCCTCGGCGGCCCGGGCTTTTTCCATCGGGAGGACGCTGAAGGAGGGGAGGGCGGCTCGCTCCGTTCCTCCCGAGGTGCTCGCGGAGCCCGCGGCGGCGACGCCGGGGAGGCGGATGCCCGCGCCGGGCGCGATGCCGCGCGCGAGTTCGAAGGCCCGCTCCGCGTTCGATCGCGCGATGGAGACGGCCCGCCCGTCCACGTCGCTGCCGGCGATGCGGATCACGTTGGCGAAATTCACCTTGGCGGCGAGGGCCGACCGCGTTTCGGCCTCCACGTTCCGGTCGCCGATGAGGAGGTCCGAGAGGGCGAAGGATCGGCCGAGCCCCGGCGCGGCGTCCCAGGCGTAGAGGGCCGCCTCGATCGCGAAGGTGCCGGACCCGCAGAAGGGGTCGTAGAGGGGGAATTTTCGTCGCCAACCCATGAGGAGGAGAATCGCCGCGGCGGTCGTTTCGCGGAGGGGGGCCGCGCCGCCCTCGGTCCGGTACCCGCGGCGGAAGAGGGGCTCGCCGGAGAGGTCCACGAGGATGGAGGCGACGTCCTTTTCCAGGTATACGCGGATTTCCGCGGCTTGTCCGTCTTCGCCCAGACGCGAAACGCCCCAGGCCGCGCAGAGCCGGTCGGCGACGGCCTTATGGACCACGGCTTGCACGCTCGTTTCGGCGGTGAGCGCGGACCGGTTGGCGCGGACCTTCGTTACCACGGGGTGGGCGCCGCGGGGCACCAGGTCCGGCCAGGCTATCGCGCGGGCGCCTTCGAATAGGGCCTCGAAATCGGCGGCGGGAAAGCTCGCGGCTTCCAGGAGGACGCGGTCGGCGGTCCTGAGCGAAAGGAGGGCGCGGTACAGTCCGGCGAGCTCGGCCTGGAAGCGGACGCGCCCGAAACCGGAGTAAAGGACGGCGAGGTCGATTTTACGCAATTCGTTGGATAGCGCCTTCTCAGCGCCGACGGCGCAGAGGGCGACCGCAGTATACATGGAAACAATTTAACACTCTATCAGGATTTGTTCAATTGTCAGATTGATTCTTGCTCGGCGGTCCGTATCCAGGTGAGTTCGTGCTTGTTGTAGTGGAGGTGGACTACCGATCCGCCGGGAATGGCCGCGAAAGCCCGCGTGGTCTCCCGGTCCGGTTCGCCCTGCATCTTGATCGTGCACACGAAGTTGCGGCAGAGCCCGGACGCGAGCCACCGCTCCACCCATTCCAGGAGCCGCGGGGGATAGCATATCACGTCCGAGCACAGCCAGTCGATCGGCCCGATGTCCTCCGGCTTCAGCGTGAAGGCGTCGTGCTTCAAGTAGGTTACGTTGGGCATCGCCATGACGCGGTCGTCCAGCGGAGCGCGGTCCACCGCGGTTACGTCGGCGCCGAGGCCGGCGAGCACCCAGGTCCAGCCTCCCGGCGTGGCCCCCGCGTCCAGGCAACGCTCCCCCGGGCGGGGAAAGCGGCGGGCGCGTACCAGGGCTTCCTGGAGCTTGAGATAGGCGCGGCTCGGCGGGCCGAGCTTGTCTTCCGCGAATTCCAGGACGCCGCCGGGGAAGGGGCTGGAACAGCGGGCGGAGCCCACGAGGGTATGCTCGTCGAGCAGGGTCCAGGCGCCCATCGGGCTGTCGGGCAGCGTCCAGGGGAAGGGTCGCGGCTTGTCGGCGATGGGCGGGAGCTTGGCCCGGATGAGCTCGCCGCGGCGGAACTGCGTGAACAGCGTCGGCGCCCAGTTCCGCTGGATCGAACGGAGGGCGGTCGCCGCCTCGGAGATCGATCCGAATTCCAGGCGGAAGGGCTCGAGCCAGACGTTGCGGCACCAGTACGCTTCCCGCGCTTCTCCCGCGGCGAAGCGGAAGGGCCCCCATGACGCGTCGACTCCGCCGAGCTCGGCTTCCAGGTGCCGATCGAAATCCTCTATCGAATGATACACGAGGCCGCCGAGCGGCGTTCCGATCATACTTCCGCCGCGCTCTTGGAAAGCCACGCGAGATAGTCGACGTACCGCAGGAAGGCCTTGCCCTTCGGAGAGGCGAGGATGGAGAACCCCACTTCAAAGGAGTCGTAGTCGGCGCGGCTCCACCGGGCTTCCACCTCCAGCTCGAAGTCCTCCACCTCGGCGACGTCCTCCGGTTGGATGACGAGCTTGTAGCGGCTGCCCTCGGTCAGGGCGACGGCCGCGCTGAATTCTAAGCGGCAACCGGTGATGCTGAGATCGCGCAAGACGGCGTCGCCGACGGTGAGCCCGAAGACCTTGGCGTGGGCGATGGATGCATAGCGGGGGGTTTTTCGGTGCTCGAGCATACACCCTCCATTGTGATTCGTACGGCCCTTTTCGTCAATTGAGGCCCCGCTCCCGGCGCCGCGGCTTGCGGTCGCGGCCTCCCGGCGACCCGGGGGACGTACGGCGCGGGGCGGCGCGGTTTTATTCCCGCTACCGAGCATTAAGTAGAGATACATTTTTCTTGATATCGGCTTGATGGAATCGCGACGGCGCCGGTATGCTCGAAGGGGCGGCGGTCGTCTGACCTGCCGGAACCGAGGAGGAATCATGGCTCAGACGAGAAGGGTCGGCGACCGTATCGCGCGGATCAGGGAAATCCACAAGCTGGACCGGCAGGCGCTCGCCGAGCGGAGCGGGCTCGACGTCGCGCTCATCGCGCGGATAGAGGACGAAGGCTTCGTGCCGGACCTGGCGCCCCTCGTGAAGATCGCGCGGGCCCTCGGCGTACGCCTCGGGACCTTCATGGACGACCAGGAAGAGCTCGGGCCGGTCATCTCCCGCGCATCCGCCCTCTCCAGTTCCGTTCGCTTCACTTCCGGCCAGGACGCCGCCGTAGTTCCCGCCCCCTCGGGAGCGGCCCCCCGCGCCGGCCTGGATTTCAAGGCCCTCGCCGCGGGCAAGGGCGGCCGCCACATGGAGCCCTTCATCGTGGACGTCGGGAGCGAATCGGCCGCGGCCCTGCCCTCCAGCCACGAGGGGGAGGAATTCATCCACGTCCTCTCCGGCGCGATAGAGGTGGTCTACGGCTCGGAGCGCCACGAGCTCGCCGCGGGCGACTCGATCTACTACGACTCCATCGTGCCGCACCACGTGGGCGCGGCGGGCGGGAAAGACGCCCGCATCCTCGCCGTCGTGTACGCGCCCTTCTAGGGAGGTCCGCATGGATACCATAGAGATCACCCTCGGCGCCCTGCTGCGCGAGAAGGCCAGAACGGCCCCCGACCACGATTTCATCATCTACTCCGACCGCGGACTCCGGTTCACCTATGGCGAATTCGACCGGCGCGTGGACGAGCTGGCAAAAGGGCTCCTCGCCATCGGACTCAAAAAAGGCGACCACCTCGGCATCTGGGCCAACAACGTCCCCGACTGGAACACGTTCCTCTTCGCCACGGCGCGGATCGGCGTGGTGCTCGTGACGGTCAACACGAGCTATAAGTCGCACGAGCTGGAGTACCTGGTGCGCCAGGCCGACCTCCAGGCCTTGGCCATCGTGGACGGCTTCAAGGACTCCGACTACGTGGCGATGGTGAACGAACTGGTGAGCGAGCTCAAGGAGGCCGAACGCGGCAGGCTCGAATCCGCGCGCTTCCCCTGCCTCAAGAGCGTCATCTACATCGGGCCCCAGAAACACCGCGGCATGTACAACCTGAGCGAGCTCCTCCTCCTCGGCCGCCACGGCGACGCGGCAGCCCTCGCCGCCGCGGAGGCGGCCTGCGACCGGAACGACGTGGTGAACATGCAGTACACCTCGGGGACCACCGGCTTCCCGAAGGGCGTCATGCTCACCCACCGGAACATCCTCAACAACGGTTTCTCCATCGGCGAGTGCCAGAAGTTCACGGAGAAGGACATCGTGTGCCTCCCCGTGCCCCTCTTCCACTGCTTCGGCCTCGTGCTCGGCATGATGGCGGTCGTCACCCACGGGGCGGCCGCGGCCATCCTGGAGAACTTCGATCCCCTCATCGTGCTGGCCACGGTGCAGAAGGAGAAGTGCACGGCGCTCTACGGCGTGCCGACCATGTTCATCACCGAACTCAACCACCCCATGTTCAAGCTCTTCGACACCACGAGCCTCCGGACGGGCATCATGGCGGGTTCCCCCTGTCCGATGGAGGTGATGAAGCGCGTGATCGACGACATGCACGCGGGCGAGGTCACCATCGCCTATGGCCTCACCGAGTCTTCCCCGGTCATGACCCAGACTCGGACCGACGACCCCATAGAGGTGAAGGTGGGCACCGTCGGCCGCGAGCTCCCCGGCGTGGAGGTCTCGGTGCGTAATCCCGAGACGAACGAGGAGTGTCCCGTCGACGTACAAGGCGAGCTCTGCTGCCGCGGCTATAACGTCATGAAGGGCTACTACCGCATGCCCGAGGCCACCGCCAAGTGCATCGATTCGATGGGCTGGCTCCACTCCGGCGACCTGGGCGTGAAGGACGCGAACGGCAACTTCAAGGTGACCGGACGCATCAAGGACATGATCATCCGCGGCGGCGAGAACGTGTACCCCAAGGAGATCGAGGAATTCCTGTACACGATGGCGGGCATCAAGGACGTGCAGGTGGTCGGCATCGCGAGCGTCAAGTACGGCGAGGAGGTCGGGGCCTTCGTGATCCTCAAGGACGGCGCCCGCCTCACCGAGGAAGAAGTCCAGGACTTCTGCCGCGGCAAGATCAGCCGCTTCAAGATCCCCAAGTACGTCTTCTTCGTGGATTCCTTCCCCCAGACCGCGAGCGGCAAGATCCAGAAGTACAAGCTCCGCGAGCTCGGCGCGGAGAAGGTCAAGGAACTGGGGATAGCGACGTAGGAGCGCCGTCAGGTAGGGGAGGGGGAAGCCTCTCCCTCCTGGCGCCCCTCCTCATCTCCATTTAGTAAAAAACGAAAGGGCGGGAGCCTCGATTCACGATATACTCCCCTCGCGACTGATTATGAAATAATCATGTCGAAAGGGAGTTAAGTATGAAACGTTTCCTCGCTGTAGGGGTGGCATTGCTGTCGGTCTGCGTCTTGTCGTGCCAAAAGATCGTGGACGATACGACGGATTCGGTGCTCGATGAGCTCACCTTCATCGACAACCCCGTCTGGGAAGGTACGGCGTGGTCCGGAACCGAGGACGGCGACGTGCTCGTGAAACACGAGATATCCGTTAGTTCGGGCAACACCGTCGAGACGAGAACCAACATCGTCCTGAACACGAATAAGGTCACGCTGACGCTCAACGCCGACAAGACGTTCACCTATGCGTCCCGCAGCGAGTTTACGGCAAATAAGGACACCAACTACATCTCCGAGCCGTACCATGTTTCCACTACGA
>JAEWSV010000191.1 GCA_023398155.1 Spirochaetota bacterium | reverse complement strand
CCGTAGTGGCGGGGGTGAAGGAACAATCCTCCCAGCTGGCCCGGACCGGCGACAACCTCACCGACTTCGATAGGCAGCTCGTTTCGATAGTCGAGGGCGCCGGCGAGACGGCGACGGCCGCCGAGACGAGCCGGCGGTTGGCTGCGGAGGGCGAGGCGACGGTGCGCGCGGGCCGGGAATCGATGGAGCGCGTCTCGCGCTCGTCGGAGGCCGTAGCCCGGAGCGCGCGCACCCTGAGCGACGACGCGAACCGTATCGGCGCCATCATCGGGGCCATCGAGGAGATCGTAGCCCAGACCAATATCCTCGCGATCAACGCGGCGATCGAGGCTTCCCGCGCCGGCGTCCAGGGGCGGGGTTTCTCCGTCCTGGCGTCCGAGATCCGCAAGTTGGCCGAAAAATCGAGCGAGTCCATCGCCCAAATCCGGGGCCTCGTTTCGGGGCTCGCCGAAAGCGTGGCCCAAGTGAACGTCTCCATCGCCGAGAGCGGCCTGGAGATCGCGGCGGGCGAGGACAGCTCGATAAAGTCCGAAGATTCGCTTAAGGGTATCCTGGCCGCTTCCTTGGAGAACGAGGCCAAGGTGCGGTCCATCACCTCCGCCGCCCTCCGCATGCGCGACGCCTCGACGGCGTTCAAGGAAGCCATGGCCGCCCTCGCCTCGGTGGCCAGGACGAACGACGCCACCGCGGACGCCATCTCCGGGAACGTAGACGGCCTGTCCGCGAGCGTCGCCGGATTAAGCGCGGTCGCGAACGCCTTGGACCTCATGGCGCGCGCGCAGGAAAACTCGATCTCGGCTTTCACATTGGAAGACGGGGAGGAGTGAGGCCGCGCCGTCGGCGCCCGGTGGCGGGTGCCGGCGACGTTGACCGTCGAACATTCTTAGAAGTACCTTATTCCCATGATAGCGACCGCGGACTTATCGGCGAGCCAGGAAGAGTACGTCTCCGCGATCTGGGCCATCGCGCGGGATAAGAAGGCCGCCCGTGCCATCGATATCGGACGGAGATTGGGCGTGAAAGGCCCCTCGGTGACCAGCGCGCTCAAATCCTTAGCGGAGAAAGGCTTGGTCAATTACGCGCCCTACGACCTGGTCACGTTGACGGCCTTGGGCGAGCGTATCGCCGAAGACATCGAGCGCCGTCGGAAGATCCTGCGGACCTTCCTGGATAAAGTCCTGTCCATCCAGAGTTCCCTCGTGGACGAGAACGCGCGGCAGATCGAGCACGCCATGTCGCCGGCGGTGCTGAACCGCCTGACGAAGTTCCTGGAATACTACGAGTCCTGTCCGGGGGAGAAGGTCCGCTGGATGGACGAGCTCGGCTACTTCTGCGCTAAGGGTCGGCCCGAATGCGTCACTTGCGTCCGGACGCGGAGCTAGGACCGGGCCATACGCCGATTCGCTATTCCAAATAATCTACGGCGATTCCGGACATGGTGAAATGGGAAGAGAAGAAGTAGCCGAAAAACGTTATCACCTTGGCGTCGATGACGACGTTGACGACGTCATCGCATGACGGGTACTGCTTCTTGGCGGCTTCGAGCAACTTCATATAGCCGCTGTTCGTTCGCGAGGATTCTACCGTGGTCCGACCGAGGATCTTGTACTGCTGTCCGACCGGGAACGAAAGGTCGGAGGAATGCGGGGCGGTGAACGTCTGGCAGGAGCCGAGGGCAAGGGCGCAGAAGGCCGCGGCAGCAAAGATCATGCGCGCTTTTTTCATGGATACATCCTTAGTAAGAAATGAGGTCGTCCGTCCGATGACGGAACCAGTGTACCGGGGCCGCGATCGGCCCGGCAAGCGGCCGGCCGGGAAAAGGGTGCATGTGGTATCCTACGATCTATCGGAGTAACCGAAATGACCACCGTTTATTTTATCCGGCACGCTCAGTCCGATTTTACGGTACGGGATGAAAGGTCGCGTCCGTTGACCGCGAAAGGACTGGCGGACGCGGAATCCCTCGTCGACCTATTCAGGGATCATGCCGTCGACCGTATTTACAGCAGCCCCTACGCGCGGACCATCCAGACTATCGCGCCCCTGGCCAGCGCGAGGGGCCTCGATATATCCATCAGGGAAGACTTCCGCGAGCGGTCCACCAACGTCTGGTATGAATCGTTGGACGAATTCTTCATTTTCGCGGAACGCCAGTGGGCGGACTTCGACCATAAGCTCGACGGCGGGGAGTCCTTGCGGGAGGTGCAGGTCCGCAACGTCGCCGGCCTCGCGCGCGTTTTGGATGAAGCCTCCGGCGAGAGCGTCGCTATCGCCACCCATGGGACCGCCCTGTGCACCATCCTCAATCGATTCGATCCTCGCTGCGGCTTCGATTATTTCATGGAGATGGTGAAGAAGACTCCTTACTGCGTCACCGTGAAGTTCGACGGGCAGGCATTTCTCGGCCATACCGTATTCCCGACATGAGGATGTTCCGAGCGAGGTTCGGATCCCCGCGCGAGAATGGCCTTACGTCGTGAATTTCGCGGTTTCCTTCTTGAGCGAATCCGTCTGCGCCGCTATCCCCTGCGAAACGCCCTGGACGTAGGTCGTCGCCGTGGCGATCTCGTTCACGCCGATCGCGATCTCCGACATGCCTTTGGCGACTTCCGTCGAAAGGTCCGCGACTTGGCGGGCCGAATCGGTGACTTCCCGAACGGTCCCGCGCATTTCGACCGTAGCGGATTTGACGACTGCCGTCACGTCATTGAGTTCCGTCGTCGCCTGGATGATCTGCTCTCCGCCTTGCGACAGTTCCTGCGTGCTCGCGTTGATCTCCTCGAGGGCCTTGATAGTCGAGGCGGTCTCGGCCCGGAGCTCGTTGAACGTCTGCTCCGACTCGACTGAGGCCTTCGCGGCGATCTCGACTTTGGCGAATATGTCGGTGACCAGCTTGGCTATCTGTTGGGAAGAGCCGCTGGAGGTTTCGGCGAGTTTCCGTATCTCGGCGGCTACGACCGCGAATCCGCGTCCGCTATCCCCCGCATGGGCGGCTTCGATGGCGGCGTTCATCGCGAGCAGGTTCGTCTGGGCGGAAATATCGTTGATGACGCTGGACATCTCCACGATTCTCGCGGCGAGGGCGGCGATCTCCTTTGAGGCTTGAGTGGCGTTGGCTATCGCCTTTCCCGACTTTTCTATCGTGCCGGACAGGTCTTCGGCCGCCCGCTTCTTGCCGACGACGACCGTCGCGACGTTCTTCAGTTGCGCGATCATCTGGGTGACCGACGCCATGGTCTGCTCCACCGCAGTAGCCTGGGTTCCCGTGGACTCATTCAGGCTGATGGCCGTCGCGTCAATTTTTTCGAGCGCGGACGAGACCGATTCGGTCTCGCGGTCGAGGCTCTCGATTTGCCCCTTGATCGAATCCACGTTCTTCGTGATCTGCGCGGCGGCGGAAGCGGTCTCCTCCGTATTCGAGACGAGGTCGGCTTTCTGGGCGGCCAAGTCGACCGTGGAGCGTTTGACGACGAGGATGATATCCTTGAGTTTATCGATGAATTTATTGAAGTAGCGCGCGACGTCCCCGACTTCATCCCGGGAGTGAGCCTGGATACGCGTCGTGAGGTCTCCTTCCCCCTCGGCCAAACCCTGGAGGCAGTCCGCAAGTGTCTTCAGCGCCGTGACGACCGTCCCGGTCACCAAGAAAAGCACGATGAAGATGACCGCAAGGAGAATAGCGCCGAGCACGGATAATTGCGTCGTGATGGCGGCCACCTCCGCGCGGGCGAAGGAGTTCGTGAAGGTAAGCATCGCGACGCCGATCTTTTCGCCTTCATGCAGGATGTCCGCGGATTTGACGAAGAGGACGGGCGGCTTCGTCTCGGCCTCCAGCTTGGAGACGGTCGATCCTTGGGCATCTTGGATCTCTATGCTCATGACCTCCCGCACCAACCGGAAGGACGCGAGGCTCTGGTTGAGGCCGTCGAGGTTGACGTCCCACAAATAGGCGCTGTTGTTCGTCGCGGCCAAGTTCGTGAGCACCTCCGCATAGGAGTTGAGCTCGGCCATCTTCCTGCGGGATTGGTCCAGGGAAATGAACGCGATGAATGCGATGAAGCCGAGGAAAAAGACAATCGTAATAGGAATGAGCAGCTTAGCGCGAAGCTTCATGGTTCCGAGCCCCTCCGCGATTAAAACATAGAATCGAAGCGCGGTATTTCCTGACGGATCGAACGCTCAACGTATTTCGGCGACGTATGAGCGCCGCGCACCGGCGCGTTCCGCTTTTTATCTACGCGGGCGCTTCGCTCTCGCGCCCGCCTCCAGAACGATCAAGGTTGCCAGTCGTCGTAAACGCCGGATTTGATTACGTCCGCTAGGATTTTCTCGAGCTTCCCGTTGGCTTTGAGTTTCTTGAGGCCGTCGGCGAGCAGCTTATCGGTCTGGACGGACTTGTCTCCCTTCGGCAGCGCGAATCCGATATCGTACGTCTCCCACAACTGCCTTTTTACGTTTTTCATCGAATCCCTGTTCGCCCGAAGTATTGAATCGCCGGGTTCCGTGCCGTAGATGTAGCCGTCGATAAGCCCGTCGTTCACCTTCTTGAAGCTCGCCGCAGGGTTGGTCGAAGGGAGCGTCTTGAAGTTGAACATCTGCATATTCGCGACGTCGGATTCGATCTTGTATCCCTTACTGTTTCCGTTCTTGAGGTTGTCGACATCGATGGGCTTAGATTTATTCGTATAGAGGATGAAGCACATCTGCTGTATCACGCCCGTCGAGTACATATACGGCAGGTTCTTGATCGCGTTCGGATCCTTGACCTGGAGCATGGGTGCCCCGAAATCGGCTTGGTTCCCGATGATCATGTTGACCATTCGCTGTATGGGAACCTTCTTGACCTCGAAGGTAGCCCCCATATCATCACCCAAGGTCTTGGTCAGCGTAACCAAAGAATCTATCCCCGGTATGTCGCCGATCAATACCGTGTAGGGATCCGAGTACGCGGATGCGGAGAAGAAAAGGACGAACATCACGCACGCGGTCACGACTGATTTCGATATCCTCATAACGCCCTCCATGATCGATATTTCGAGATAGTGAATTGATACGAGTAATTAGGATCTCATTCTTTTTTAAACGTTTCTCCAGTTCGATCGCTTCTTAATCGGTTCAGACGATGCCGGCATGGTACAATACTAATTCGCAGAATTTACTTGTCAAGATAGATTTTTTAGGAATATTCTACAATTTAGAAATATTGCTGGGTACCCGGCCGCGTGAGAAGAAGCGGCCGCATCGCGTCTCCCGCATGCGCGCCTTACGACGGTACGGTCAATCCAAGACCACACCCGGTTCCCGCACCACGACTTCCACCAGCTCTCCGGGGGAGAAGGCCCGCGAATATTCCATGTGGGATAGGTAGGTCCGCTCTCCGCAGCGGAAGCGGTACGTGGAGTCGTGGCCCCTGAATTCCCGGGAGACTACTTCTCCGACGAGGACCGCGTCCGCGCCGGCGGAAGCCGACCGCCGACGCAGCAGCACGTGTTCGGGCCGGAGGCTCAGGAGCACGTCGCCCCGCCGCGCGGGCACGATGGGTATCCGCCCCAGGTCGGTCTCCGCCGTTTCTCCCGACGCCCGTCCCGCGAGCATGTTGGATTTCCCGAGGAAGGTGGCCACGAAGGTGGTACGCGGCAGGAAATAGACCTCCTCCGGCTTGCCTTCCTGTTCGATCCTTCCGCGGTTCATCACGGCCACCCGGTCGCAGAAGCTGAGGGCCTCCTCCTGGTCATGGGTCACCAGGATGGCGTTGACTCCGGCCGCCTTGAGGGCGGTCCTGATCTCCCGCCGCGTGGCGTCGCGCAGGGCCGCGTCCAGGTTGGAGAAGGGCTCGTCCATCAGGAGGAGGGAAGGCTCGGCGGCCAGGGCGCGGGCGATGGCGACCCGCTGCTGCTGGCCCCCCGATAGCTCGTGGGGATACCGATCCCCCAGGCCCCGGAGTTCGAGCAGTTCCATGAGATCGCGGAGGCGCCCTTCCCTGCCGGAGCGAGGCCGTTTCTTGAGGGCGAAGTGGATGTTCTTCCGTACCGTCAGGTGGGGGAAGAGAGCGTAGTCCTGGAAGATCATGCCCATGGATCGCCGCTCGCTCTCAAGCTCGGTGATGTCCCGGCCGCGGAGCAGTACGCGGCCCGAGTCGCAGGACTCGAACCCCGCGATGACGCGGAGCGTGGTGGTCTTCCCGCAGCCGGAGGGGCCTAGGAGCCCGTAAATCTCCCCCGGCTCAACCCGGAACCGCACGCCGTCCAAGGCGGCGGTATTTCCAGCGGGAAACGTCTTCACGAGATCGAGGACTTCAAGTAGGGGCATGTCGGTTTCCTTCCAGCCTGAGTATGAGAGCCGCGCAGATACCGGTGGATACGACGATCCCGGCGGCGAAGGGGGCGGCTTCCGCGTACTGGCCCTCGTTGGTGCGGCTGAAGACCGCGGCCGCCAGGGTCGTATACCCCGTCGG
>JAEWSV010000184.1 GCA_023398155.1 Spirochaetota bacterium | reverse complement strand
CAACTGCGCCACGATGTTCGTCGTCGCGTCCAAGGCTTCCTCGGTGAGCGGAGGCACGAAGGCGAGCGGCTCGATGTTCCCCGACCTGAGGGCGGAACGCACCGTTTCTTTCGGCACGTCGCTCGGTATGACCGCCATCTTGAAGGAGAGGCTTTCCTCGGCGGCGATCTCGCGGATGATGTCTTCGCACCAGGCCAGGTGGGGCGCGGCGCCCGATCCGCCCGCGCTTCCGACGATGACGGGAATGCCGAGCTTACGCCCCGCGACGAGCATGTACCGGAGGTCACGTTTGACGAAGGCCCGGTTCGTGAAGGATTTACCGCTGCCGAGGTAGTAGGGGCCGGGGTCCGAGGAACCGGCGTCCACCGCGATCACGTGGGGCCGCCGGTCCAGGCCGGCCTTGAACGAAGCTTCGGGAAAGCCGTATCCCAGAATGGCCGTCGGGGACAGGACGCGTATTTCAGCGGACGGCATGGCTCCTCCTCATCCGGAAGACGGCGCCGATGCGGGCCATCTCGTTCGCGGTGATGCAGAACCCTTCATCGAAGCCCATACCCGGCTTGGCGAGGATGCGGTCGGGACGGCTCGCCATGGCGAGGTGGGCGCAGAGCCGTGCGGACAGGTCCGTCTCGTTGCAGGTGCCGCCCTGATAGGCTTCCACACCTGCCGACTTGCAATAGCGTACGGCCTCCACGATGTCGGCGAGGCTCCCGAGGTCGGGAGTCTTGATCTGGATCATATGGCAGCACGCGGCGTCGGCGAAGTCGCGGACATCCTCCAGGGTATTGCACCACTCGTCCGCTACGACTTTCACGGATGAGCCGAGGGCGCCGAGCCTCCGGACGACGGCGCCGAGGACCTCTATTTGGGCTCCGCGTTCTTCCACGTCCACCGGACCTTCGACGTAGAGCGGGAAAGGCGCGGCGTCCTTTTCTAGCGTAGCGAGGTATTCGGCGACCTTATCGGGATCGTCGCCGAAGATGGTACCGACGGTACCGTATACGTCCACGTGGATGGCGGGAGCGTAGCTCGGCGTCATGCGGAGAGCCTCTATCCGTCGGGCGAGCCAGCGCAGGTATTCACGGAGCTTGCTTCCGTCCCGGCCGAGCTTCTCGTCTACGTTGTTGATGAGGGCGTGGGGCAGGGCGTCCGCTCCTTTGAGGATCATCTTGTCCGAGGCCGCGTACCGGTCGTCGCCGGATTGCCCGAAGATCGGGACCGGCCGATCATCGATCGGGAGGTCCCATTCCTCCGCGATGATCTCCGCGGGAATTTTCCTTGTCGCCTCGGCCCGCGCCGAAAGGAGGGCTTGGGTGAGGCCGTAGCGGAGGGCCGTGTGGAGCCGCCGCGGCTCCCCACCATCGGGGAAACGCAGCGCGTTCACGTTCGCCGCCGCCTCCCGGAAAGGCAGGATCTCGGCCCCCTCCAAGAGCGGCCGGAGGTGACGTTCCAGGAAGGGAACATAGCGCTCGGGAGACAGGAGCGGATCGCGGCCGCCAGCGCCGGAATACTGCACCGCCGCGCAATCGCCCGCCGCGATCCTGCCGTCCTCGAGCTCGAGTACCACCGATATGGTCTTGCCGGGCTGGCGGACCCGGATGAAGCCCTCCGTGACGGGCTTTCCGCCGTAGGAGAAACCGTCGTGCGGAGCGCCGGCCTTGATCGCCCGCTGATCGTCGAAGAAGAAGGCGCTCGCGCCCTCCACGAACGAGACGTTCCGTATCTTCATTTCGGCCTCCCCACGAGCTTGCCCTTGCCTACCGCGTAGATGTCGTCGGTCACCATCTGGAGACCGACGGGACGCCCCTCGGTCTTCCCGCGCGCTTCCAGCCGCTCCCGGTGGAAGGCGCGAATATCGTCGTCGAGCGTAAGGTTTCCGGCGTTGAAGATGCGCACGCACCCTTCGTCGTCGCGCATCGGAAGGATCTTCCCCCGATTCTGGTTCGAGGGGGCGAAGGGTACGTCGAGGACGCCCGCCTCGAAGGCCCGGACGGCGGCCTCCTCGCAGTCGCGGTTCGGACTCAGCGCGAAGGCCCCTTCAAGAAGGGATCGCGTTTCCCGGTCGATGAGGTCCGCCTCGGCCTCCACCGCGGCCGAATCCAGGAGCCCCTGCTCGGAGAGCATATTCACGACTTGCCGGGTCGTCCTGAGCCCCTGCGCGTTGGCTTCCTTGGTCGGGATGCCCATCGCCTCGTGGGGGGACTTCACGATGACCTTCGTGGCTCCCGATAGCCGCGCGGCGACGGCTCCCCAGGCGATCACGCCCGAGGCCTGGGCTTCGTCTTCCGGGAAGCCTCCCATCCATTGGTGGAAGACCGTGGTGAGCTCGTAGTCGGTGAAGCCGGCCTGGGTGAAGTAGAAGTCGGCGAGGGACACGAGGCTGCGGACGGCGGCCACGTCCTGGGAGAGGTTCCCGCACTGGCCGTACCCGAGCGTGATCGATTTGACGCCCTGTTCCAAGGCGAGGAGCCCCTCCAGGATCGCGACCGCGTGCGATACGCAGGGCGGAACGAGCGTACCCGTCAGAGGTCCGAAGGGCTCGCGGTTGATGCGGACGCCCCGCTCCTCGTAGCGTCCCACCAGGCGGTCGACGTACTTCCAGTCCCGGATCGATTTCCGGAGCGGCACGCTCTTGGCGTAGGGGATGTTGTACGATATGCCGCCGCCCTCGAAGGCGGTGAAGCCGGCGGCCAAGGTGATCTCCGCGAGGAGGCGCGCGTCCGGCGTGCCGTGCCGCACCTCCACCGGCTTGGAGACCGCCTCGGCCACCCGGCGGCAGCCTTCCACGCCGTAGTTTACCGCGGGGAAACCGTTGAGGAGGCTCACTCCGGCGGCCAGCGACCGCTCGATGCCCTTGGCGGCCTCCTCGTACCTGTTTTGCCTCGTGTAGGCGTCGATGGTGGTCGGAAGCAGGTCGGCCTCGCCCTCGTTCTCAAGGTATTTGAGGAGCTTGACGTGTTCGTCCACGAGGGCTACGCCCGCCCGCGGC
>JAEWSV010000132.1 GCA_023398155.1 Spirochaetota bacterium | reverse complement strand
CGCATGGCTCTCCCGGAGTCCGGCGGTCGTGATCTTACAGAAATTCCGGTATCTCTTCAACTCGTCGATAGTTTTACAGCCGCAGTAACCCATGCCCTTCTTGAGGCCGGCCACGAGCTGATGGAGGAAATTCTTGAGCTCGCCCTTGTACGGCACCCGCCCCTCGATCCCCTCAGGCACCGGGGACTCGTCCTTGGCTATCTGGTAGCGGTCGCCCGACCCGTCCTTGATGGCGCCCATGCTGCCCATGCCGCGGTATTCCTTGTAGATCCTGCCGTCGAAGATGATCTCGCGGCCGGGGGCCTCCTTGAGGCCGGCGAAGAGGTTGCCGATCATGACCACGCTCGCCCCGGCTCCGATGGCCTTGGTGACGTCGCCGGAAAACTTGACCCCTCCGTCGGCGATCACGGGGATGTTCGACTTCGCGGCTTCCTCGGCGCAATCCCAGACCGCGGTGAACTGGGGAACTCCCACGCCCGCGACGATGCGGGTGGTGCAGATGGAGCCGGGCCCGATGCCGACCTTGACCGCGTCGGCGCCCGCGTCGATGAGGCGCCGGGTGGCCTCCTTGGTCGCTACGTTGCCGCCGATGACCGGCACGTTGAAGCGCTCCTTAATGGCCGTCACCGCGGCGATCACGCCCTTGGTGTCGCCGTGCGCCGTGTCCAGGACCACGAAGTCCACCTTCGCCTGCTTGAGGAGGGGAAGCCGCACCTCGAAGTCTCCAGGGGAGACGGCCGCTCCAACGATGAGCCGTCCCGACTTGTCCATAGCGGCCCGCGGGAAGCGTTCGTGCTTCTCCATGTCCTTCACGGTGATGAGTCCCGTGAGGTGGCCGTCCTGGTCCACCACCGGCAGCTTCTCGATGCGGTGGCGGTCGAATTTCTCCCGCGCGCTTTCCACCGAAGGCTCGCCCTGCTCCACGATCGGTTCCTTGGTCATCACGTCCCGTACGGACAGCGTATCGTCGGTGCAGAAGCGGAGGTCGCGGCCGGTGATGATGCCCACCAGGCGCCCGCCGTCGTCCAGGACCGGCATGCCGGAAACCCTGAAGCGGTCCATCATCGCCTTGACGTCCTTAACGGTCGCCTCCGCCCCGACGGTCACCGGCGAGTCGATGATCCAGTTGAGGTAGCGCTTCACGTTGGCGACCTGCTGGGCCTGGGTCTCGGGTTTGAGGTTCCGGTGGATGACGCCCGCGCCGCCCTCCAACGCGATGGAGATGGCCAGCTTCTCCTCGGTGACCGTGTCCATGGCCGCCGAGATGATCGGCACGTTGAGCTTCACGTCCGCGCAGAGGGTCGTCCGCACGTCGCACTCCTTCGGCAGGATCTCCGAATAGCCCGGCAGGATCAGGACGTCGTCGTACGAGTAAGCTTCCTTGAACATATATTCTCCTTAAAACTAATTTCCGTTGTCGCTCCGCGGGGCGTGGACGGCGAGGGTACAAAAAAGGCGCCCGCATGGGCGCCTTTACGCAATCACGATCGCGCCATCAGGGCACGATACTTTCCCGCGAGCGCGCGGGCTTTTTCGGCCGCGAGGCCCCGGTATCGCTCCGGCCGCTCAAAGAACTCCAGGGCATCGGCCGCCCGAGGCACCAGGCCGAGCTCGGCCATCTTATCCCCGATCCGAGAAAGGACGTCTCCTTCGCGGGCGAGCGCCGCGGCGAAGGGAATGCCGTCCTGCTCCGCCGCGAGGGTGATCTTGCGGATCACCTCGTGCGCGTCGGATACGCCCGATTCAGCGAGCAGGATGTACGCGGGTTCGGCCAGGACGCCGCCCACCACGCCCGCTTCCTTACCGCCCGAAAGGTTGGCCATGAGGCGCTCGCGGTTCACGCCGAGTCCCTCGATCACCTCGGTCATGCGGGAGACGGCCTGGCAGAAGCCGGCCACGTAGTCGGCGACGAATCTCTGGCTCGCCGAGTTCGTGAGGTCCCGCTGATGCTCGCTGATCTGGTCCATGAAGAAGGTCATGACGCGAGGAGAAAAAGCCTTCCAGAGGCTCTTCACGTGTTCGGAATTCCAGGGATTCCTCTTCTGCGGCATAGTGGAAGAGCCCACCTGGTCCGCGCCGAAGTTCTCCCGTAGTTCGCCGATCTCCGACCGTTGGAGGTTCCGGAGATCGTCCGCCAGGTTGGCTAGGACGCCGAAGGCCACGTTCATCTCCAAAAGGAGGCGCAGGAGATACTCGGGCTCCACGAGCTGGGTGGAATGCTCGGAAGGCTCCAGGCCCAACTCGGCGAGGTAGGCCCGTTCCAAACCTTCGGGATCGCGGACCAGGACGCTCGTCGCGTTGTAGGCCCCGACGGCTCCCGCGAGCTTCCCGCGGAGACCCGCGGCGCGCTTTTCGATCTCCAGGATGGATTTCCCGAGCCGGGAGACGTACTCCGCCATGGCGAAGCCGACGGTGATGGGGACGGCGTGCTGGCCGTGGGTGCGGCCGACCTGCGGCGTCTCGGCTTCCCGGTCGGCCAGATCGCAGAGGAGGGTCTCCAGGCGGCGCAACAAGGGAAGGACGACCTCCAGGGCGACGCCCTTCATGCGCCAGGCGAGGGCGGTGTCCAGGATGTCCACGCTCGTCGCGCCGAGATGCACGAGCGGGGCGACTTCGGCGGGGACCGCTCTCTTGAGGACGTTGACGAGCGCCCGGACGTTGTGCCGGGTCTTCTCCTCTTCGGCGTAGACGTCGGAAGGTTCGATGTTCCGTTCGGCCTCGTCCAAAGCCGCGAGCAGGGCGGGCGCGGCGGTTTTCCGCACGGCGAGGTGCGCCTTCACCAAGGCTATCTCGGCTTTCACGCAGGAAGCGATGGCCGCCTCTTCGGAGATCCAGGGGACGAGGCTATCAAAAAGGTTTTTTTCGGAAATGGAATATCGATGGTCGATGGGCGATATGTTTCTGAAAATGTTACGGGCTTCCATACGGAAGCTTGTCATATCCGGCGACTTTTGTCAAAGCCCAGGAACGGCGGACGGCGCTGAGTTTCTATCGAAAACGGCGCATACGAGCCTGAGGTCGGCGGCCGCGCCGCCGCCCGTCCCGGCGTAGATTACCGAGTCCGCGCCCGCGGCGATGAGGAAGCGCCCGAAGCCGCCCGAGGGGAGGCTCTCCATGGAAGGAACCTTCGGGGAGAGGTGCCAGGGAAATTCCCGGCCCCGGTACACGATCCGGACCGCGGCCCAATCGCGCGCCTCCAGGTACTCCAGCCGCAGCGACCGCGACGAAGGGAGGGCATACTCGGCACGGTTTTCGGCGGGATCCGGATCTCCTTCAAAATCCTCGGCCGCGATGCCATCCGGTGCGGCGGGAGCGGCCTCCGTCTCAGGATCCCTCCCATGCCGGATCGCGTTGCTCGCGAGTTCGCCTGAGACCAGGATCACGCGGGCGGCGAAGGCTTCTTCTTCCTTCCGCAGCGCCGCTTCCAAGAACGACCGCATCGCCGGCAGCGCCGAGAGGGTCGCCGGAAAATCGGCAGCCGCTCGTGCGGTCGGGGATGGAGCTTCATCCACGGAAACCGCCACGCAGGTGACATCGTCGCGGAAGGCGCCTCCCGCGGCGAAGTACATCGTCGTGTTGAGGATGCGGCTCACGAGTACGCTCGGCTCCGAGGCGGCGTTGGATACGACGATGTCCGCGAGCCTATCCTCGCCGAAAAGGTCGCCGCCCTCGCCCGCGGCCTCGGTGATGCCGTCGGAGTGGAAGACGATCCGATCGCCCGGCGAAAGCGGGACGGAATAGCGCGCATAGTCCGCGCCCTCGCTGAAGGCGAGCGGCATGTCGGTCCCCTTGACGAGCCAACAGACGCCGAGCGTCGAATCGTAATGGAGGATGGGCGTATGTCCGCAATCGACGAAATCGAGCAGTAGGCGGCCGACGTCGATC
>JAEWSV010000070.1 GCA_023398155.1 Spirochaetota bacterium | reverse complement strand
CATCGACTCGCCGAAAAAAGCCGCGCCGAGCCTGAGTCCGTAGCACCCGCCGACGAGCCGGCCGCCGCGCCAGGCTTCCGCGGAATGGACCCAGCCGAGTTCGTGGAGCGCGATATAGGCCGCCGCCATATCGTCGGTGATCCAAGTCCCGTCCTGTCCCGGCCGCTCCTTGGACGCGCAGCCGCGGATCACCGAGGGAAAATCCCGATCGAAATAAATATCGAAGAACCCCCTCTTGAGGACCTTCCGCATCGATTCGGAAACATGGAGCTCCGAGGGGAACAGCACGAAGCGCGGGTCCGGCGAATGCCAGAGGACGGGGTCGCCCTCGGCGAACCAAGGGAATATGCCCTGCTCGTAGGCCGAAAGGAGCATGCCCGGGGATAGGTTACCGCCGACGCCCACGAGGCCGTCCCGGGAACGCTCGGGATCGGGGAACCGGAACCGGTCGCGTTCGCCGAGGTAGGGAAAGTCGGGGTCGGGCCCCGCGGGGGGCACGGCCGGAGCGGATCGGCGTCGCCGTTGATCCGCTTCGCTCCCGTCCACTTACGGCCGGTCCGCCACGGTGATGCGGTACGCGCCGTCCGTCCAGTCGGCCGTCGCCTCTCCGCCCTCGGATAGACGGCCGAAGAGGACCTCGTCGACGAAGAAGGCCTTCACCTTGTCCTCCACGAGCCGGGCAACGTTGCGGGCGCCGAATTCGCGGCTGTAGCCTTCCTCGGCGAGACGGGAAACGCAGGCGTCCGTCACCGCCAGGCTCACCTTCTTTTCGGCGAGCTGCGCTTTGAAAGCTTCTATTTCCTTGCGCACGATGGCTTCCACCGTCGAAGGGGCCAAGTGGCCGAAACGCACCACGGCGTCCAGGCGGTTGCGGAATTCCGGCGTGAACGCCTTCTCCACGGCGTCGTCCACCGCCACCTCGTCCACCACGCGGTCGCCGAAGCCGATGAGGCTCTTGCCGATATCCCGCGCCCCCGCGTTGCTCGTCATGACGAACACGACGTTCCGGAAATCGGCCTTCCGTCCGTTATTGTCCGTCAGCGTCGCGTAGTCCATGATCTGTAAAAGGACGTTATAGATGTCCGGGTGCGCCTTCTCTATCTCGTCCAGGAGGACCACCGCGTGGGGCTGCTTGCGCACCGCGTCGGTAAGGAGTCCGCCATCCTCATATCCGACATAGCCGGGCGGCGAACCGATGAGGCGGCTCACCGTGTGCTTCTCCTGGTACTCGCTCATGTCGAAGCGGTGCATGGCGATGCCCATGAGCTCCGCGAGCTGGCGCGCGAGTTCGGTCTTCCCGACGCCCGTCGGCCCGACGAAGAGGAAATTCGCGACGGGCTTCGTCGGCGAGCGGAAGCCCGCCCTGGACCGTTTTACCGCCGAAACGATCGCCGTGATGGCAGCGTCCTGTCCGAAGATGCGCTCACGCAGCCGGGCTTCCAGGTTCTTGAGCTTGTCCTTCTCGCTCTCGCCCACCGACCGCTCGGGGATGCGCGCGATCCGCGCTACGACGGTCTCTATCTGGGGAACTCCGATGTCGATGATCTCCACCGGCTCTTCCTCTTCGGCCGCGGCGGCCGCTTCCTCGTGGTCCTCGAAGGGCTTCCGGCGACCGCTCAGAGCGGCGTCGGCGGTTTCCGCAGCGTCCGCGGCGGCGCCCGCTTCCGCGAGGGCCTCGGCGGCTTCGGGGTGCGCGAGCGGATCGGTCTCCCCGTCCCGCTTGAAGGCCTGGATGCGCACGAAGGCGCCGGCCTCGTCGATCACGTCGATGGCCTTATCCGGGAGATGGCGCTCGGTGATGTACTGGGCCGAGAGCTTTACGGCCGACTCCAGGGCATCGTCCGAGTAACGCACCTTGTGGTACGCCTCGTACTTGGACCTGAGGCCCTTGAGGATGGCGATGGCGTCGGCCTCGCTCGGCTCAACGATATCGATTTTCTGGAATCTCCGCGAAAGCGCGCGGTCCTTCTCGAAGAATTTGTTGTATTCCTCGTGGGTGGTGGAGCCGATGCAGCGGATCTTGCCCGAGGTGAGGGCGGGCTTGAGGAGGTTGGAGGCGTCCAGCGACCCGCCGGACACCGATCCGGCTCCGACGAGAGTATGGATCTCGTCGATGAAGAGGATGGCCCTCTCCTTCTTGAGGATCTCGTCCACCACTCGCTTGATGCGTTCCTCGAAGTCGCCGCGGTATTTGGTGCCAGCGACGAGGGACCCCATATCGAGCGAATAGATGGAGAAGCCGCGGAGGGTCGGCGGAACCTTACCCGCGACGATGCGCTGGGCGAGGCCCTCGGTGACGGCGGTCTTGCCGACGCCCGAATCGCCCACGTGGATGGGATTGTTCTTGAGGCGTCGGCAGAGCACCTGGACGGTGCGCTCCAGCTCCAGTTCGCGGCCGATGACCGGCTCCAGCTTGCCCTCCCGGGCCAAGGCGGTGAGGTCGGTGGAGAAGCGTTCCAGGGCGGTCTTCTTGGCCGGACGCGTCCGGGTCCCCGCGCCCGGACCGCTCTCGTCGGCCGGGGCCTCTTCGTTCTCCCGGCCTTCGCCTTGGCCGCCGATGCCGCCCGCGCCGCGGACGAGGTCTTCGTCTTCCTCGCCGTCCAGCTCCGCGTCCTCGTTCCTGCGGCCGTGGGAAAGCACCTCCAGCAGTTCCAGACGCTTCACTCCCGCCTTGCGGAGGTAATAGGCGCAATAGTTGCGCTCCTCGTCGAACAGGGAAACGAGGATATCGGCGACGTCGAGTTCGTTCTTCTGGGACGACTGGCTCTGCAGGACCGCCCGCTCCAGCACGCTCTGGAATCCGACCGTCTGCGTCGGCTCGGCGTTCTCGGCCACCGGGACCTTCTGCTCGAAATAGTTCTCCATCCCGTGCTTGATCTGATCGAGATCGGCCCCGCAGGAAGCGAGGATGCCCTGTACCTGATCGAAGGCCAGCGCGGCGTAGAGCACGTGCTCCGGCGTCAGGTATTCGTGGTTGCGGACTTTGGCCTCGTTGTACGCGGCGTTGATTATAGCCTGCACATGGCGGCTGATCTTCATGCTCTCTTCTCTCCTCGTTCCCCGAAAACCCCGCCGAACGGAGCGGCCGTTCGCCTGAGTATTACGCCTTCTCGACGAGGCAGCGCAGGGGGAATTCCTGCTGCCTCGCCATGGTGTGGACTTGATCCGCTTTCGTCGTGGCGATATCCCAAGGATACGTACCCACGACGCCCCGGCCCTTGCGGTGGACGTCCAACATGATCCGATCCGCGTCCTCCGGCGTTTTTCGGAAGACCGTCACGAGCACCGCGACCACGAATTCCATGGTGGTATAGTCGTCATTGAGGAGGATGACCCGATACTCTTCGGGTTCCTTTACCTTCTCCTCCCGTTCGACAGCCAAGCCTGTCCCGGTTCCTACTGTTCGCGGCATGCACATGATCCTTCGAAAAGTCGAATTCGATGTATAAGATAGTAAAAAAGGGCCGGGGAAACAACGGGGCGCGATGGTCCCGAACGCTTGAAGGCGATGAGGCGGGGCACTATATTCCTCTCCATGACACGCATCCTATCGTGGAACGTAAACGGCATCCGTGCCGTCGAAAAGAAGGGATTGGTCGAATGGATCGCCGCCGAATCGCCGGACATGCTCTGCCTCCAGGAGACCAAGGCCAATCCCGGCCAGCTTTCGGGCGAGCTCTTGGAGCCCCGCGGCGCTTCGGGTAAACCGTACAAGGCCTTCTGGGCGAGCGC
>JAEWSV010000069.1 GCA_023398155.1 Spirochaetota bacterium | reverse complement strand
GATGTAGGTGCCGCGCGCGTAGGGCTCTCCGCCGGGGTAAGAAAAGTCGGCTCCGTAGAGCTCGATGCGTTCCGCACCCAAGGCGTCGGCGAGAGATACAGCTGCGTAAGTGACATTGCCTCCCGAGGTATCGATCATCGGAAACGAACGCCATCGGCTCGCGGCATAGACCGTGAGCGGGTGCCCCCCGGAAAAGAAACGAGGAGCGGCAACGCGGGAAGCGACGACGGGCGGACTCGCGAGATCCAAGAAGAGGGGCGCGGCTTCCGGGTACCCGTCCATGAAGTGGTAATAGCTGATATGCTGGCAGTCGATGGAGACGACCGCGTCCGGCGGCAATTCGGCGGCGAGGAGAGCGGGTAGGGCGGTGTCGGTCGAAAGGAGGAATAGGGCGTTCCGATCCCGTCGGAGCTGCTCCAACTGGCGATCGAGCGAAGGTCCCGCCGCCGCGACGGCTATCCTTCGTGATGGCGGGAGGGGGGAGACTGGAGCGTCGGCCGCGAGCAGGTTGCGGATCGCGTTGGCGAACCAGCGCTTTCCGAAATAAGCCTGGACCGAATAGTCGTCGGAGATGGAATCGATGGTCGACTTGATCGTATCGGCGGCTTCCTCGAAGCGGGACGGGAGGGTGTCCGTCCGCGTCCTTAAGGGAAGCACCGCTATTCCGCCCAAGAGCGCCGGGCGATAGGTGCTCAGGATCGCCGCTTCGATATCTTCCCGTTCGGGGTCCACGAGCATGCGGAACCGGGGATCGCCGAAGATTCTGAAGTATTCCCTTGACGCGAGGAGTTCGGCGATTCCGTGGACGTCGTAATCCACGACGATGAGTCCATGGATATCGTCGCGCGCGAGCGCAGCTTCGGCGACGTAGCCGCCCCCGAGCCCCAACAGTATGAGGAGGCCGCCCCGCACCGTCGAGACGATACGGGCGGCTTCCTTGCGCGGATCCACGAACGAATGGAGCGCCCGGGCGGCCCCCGAAGCGTCAACCGCTGCGGGTACGAGGTCTCCTGTTTTAGCGGTGAGGAACCGGTATCGTCCTCGCGTGGTTTCGGCTGCCGTCAGGCTCGCGCAGAGTTCCTTATCGGAAGTTGAGAGGGAGAGGAGGTTCCGTTCGAAGATCATTCTGCTTTCCATGTAGCCCCTTTCCTCACGCAATCCCCGCGGCAGCGGTCCGGACCGCGTCGGCGACAGCCGTCCGCTTCTCGTCAGCGGGGATGTCGGCGAAGTCCGAGCCTAAGAGCAGCGAGCCGAGCTCTTCTTCCAGAGGCGTTTCTCCGTTCGCTAGTTCCTCCATGAGCGCCGTAAGCGCAGCCGCGTACCGCGCCCGCGGTTCGGCCGGCGCGCCGAGCGGTCGGACGAGGAATCGCGGCCTACGGCTTCCTGCCTCCTCGATACGGTCGGTCCGCTTGAAGCGCGCCAGGGCAGGATTCGCCGATCCGAGCGTGCGTATCCTAAGCGAGTAACGCTCGGCGCGGTCCGCGAACCAGGATGCGTATACGTCCATCGCGGAGGAGGCGCGTATCATGAGGTCGCGCTCGAAGGCAGCGCTGTATTCGGGAACGAATCGGTGGGCGGAGTCTTCCCTGAATCGGTCCAAGGCGTACGGTCGGGCATGCGTGCGTATTCCCCGGCTCGCGAGGTCGAGCCCCGCGACGTATACGGGCCCGCCAGTCAGAGCGAGGGCGAGATCGATGGCCGTCGCGGTCACGGTGCCGCGCTGCGGAGCGACGAAGAAGGATCGATCGAAACGGGAAAGGAGGATGCGCTGCCAGGCGCTCCCGTCGGCGATCGGAAGGATGGGAACGGACGCGAAGGCGGAGGGGACCTGCGCCGTTACCGACGCGGCCAAGGGCAGGGCGGATCGCGCCGAAGGGAAGAGGTGGAACGTCGCCCAGCCGCCGCCGTCGCTCGCCACCACCAAGTCGGGCCGTATCCCGGCCGAGAGCAATGCGGAGGTGGCCGAAGATACGGCGATTACCGTACAACGTCCGGCCAGCCGCGCGGTCGCTATCTCATCCGCTTGATCCTCTAGGCTCGGTCCCGCGCCGACCACGACGATCGGCGCGTCGCCCGGTTCGGGTGCGAGCTCGCGTTCGGCGGTCCCCGCGTTCCGGAGGGCATTTCGCAGCCAACGTCGACCGAAAGCCCTGGTCGTGCTTTCATTCGCGCTGCAACGCCGGAGGAAATCCGAAACCGCGCGGAACGCGTCGCGGGCCGCTTCGCCGTAGGCCGCGGTCGCCGGTCTCCATTCGATCACCTGGGTCCGCTCCGCTTCCCGATCCTTGATCTGGGTCTCCAGGAAAGCGGCGCAGTCCACGTCTTGGCCAGGTCTCCATTCCGCGTCCGCGCGTTCCGCGAGACCAGCCGGATCGAAAAAGGAGGAACAATGAACGGCGATGAGCCTATGGGAGGGGAATCTACGCCTGAGCGCGCCCGTCAGGTATCCGAGGGCGGGCTCGATCAGGATGAGGATGCTCGTTTTTTCCGAAACGGCGAGGGCGGCGGCGTACCGATCGGCTTCAGCGACGGGGTCGTAGGACGAATGGAGCGCGATGGATCCCCGGTACGCCGTAGGGGCGCCGCTGCGTGCCGTGGCGATTCGCTCCGACATGGTTATGCGAGGCTGTCGAGAAAGTCCTGCGCGTCGTCCAGATTGGAGACTTCGGTACCAGCGGTGGCGACCGCCTGAAGGCTCTTTGCCAAGCGATGCGCCAGAAGCTCTCGGTCATGGCCCGTCGGAACCGCGATAAGGGCGCGGCCGTGATCGATCTCCATGGCGGAACCGAGCGCGGACAGGGCCGCGGAGGCTTCATTCGCGAGATCCTCATCTCCATCCCGCTGGAGTACGATAAGGTGAAGACCCGGAGCTCCACGGAGAGCAGACGCGAGGAAATCCTTGAGCGCTGCGGAGTTCGGCTCCTGCTGGGCGGGAGGTAGCGAGAATCGGTCCGCGCACGCGGCGACGACGCGGGAGATGGACTCGACGGCGAACGGTTTGCCCGTTTCTTCCACGAGGATGAGGGCAGCGCGGCGAGTGGTATCGGTTTGGGGGACCGGGAATACCCAGGCCGCGGTCTCGGGTGAGGCGCTCGCGATGCCGAAATCGCCCGCGAGCCCGATGCGATGAGCGCCTTCCATGGACGTGGGGAACAGGAGTTCCTCCGGAATGCTCGAAGGGGCGCTCTCGACGCCCACGGCAGCGACGCACTCGTAGGTGCCGCCTGAGAGCGCTAAGCAGAGCCCGGCGGAGAAGGGCTGGAAGGCTTTGAGCAGGGATAAAGACGTGAAGGGCGCGGAATCCGCCGCGTTCAGGCGCTGCATGCGCACGATGAAGGCGTCCTCGAAAGCCGCGTCCGTCCCCGCGGACGGAAGGTGCAGGGCCGCGGCTCTACTGAGGAGGCCCCGCTTAGGCTGCGGAGAAGTACCGTGCCCTAAGCGGGAGACCCGTTCGTACAACCCCATTCTTAGACCAAACCGAGCTCTTCGAAGAGCTTCTTATACGTATCGAAGTATTCGGACTTGGCGAATTCTTCGATCTTTTCTTCGGGGAGGGACTCGAGGAGTTGATCCATATAGGAAAGCACCGCTTTGACTTCATGGCGGATGTCCACGGGAAGCGGCTGGCTTTCCTCGCTCTCCTCGGTGAGTTCTACGGTTTCGAACGCCTCGGCCGGTTCGGCCTCCGCCTCCGCCGCCCCTTCGGGTTCCACGACGAAGCCCTCGGGCACCACCTCGGCGAAGCTTTCTTCGATCACCGGTGCTTCTTCCGCGGGGCCCGTAGCTTCTATTTCCTCAAATTCGATCTCCGCTTCTTGAGCGCCCGACTCTTCCTCGCCTATGAACTCGTCGAGGGTGAGCTCGATGTTCTCGAAACCATCGCCGCCCTGCGGCTGCGAGTCTTCGTTTTCTATATGAAGGGGTTCCTCCATATCAAGATCGATGTGGTCGATGGAAGGCTCAACGACGGGATTCTCTTCAAGTATGGGGCCGCCGAGGTCCGGTTCGTCGATCACCGCTTCCCTTAGGTCAATATCGGCGGTGGCCAAATCGTCGGCCTCAAGATAACTGGTATCCTCGGGCGGCGGCGTCATGGGGCTCACGCCGGTCATCTGGAGTTGCTGGAGTTCGTCCGGAACCAATTCCGACGATTGCTCCTCCAGCGTGATGCGCTCGATGGCGGCTGGCTCTTCCTCGAACGTGATATCGTCGATGGTCGGCACTTCCGCGCTTTCATCTTCCGCGCTTTCCTCTTCCGCGGCGAAAGCCTCCTCGGTACCTGTTTCAATGGGGGCCGTCTCCTCCGTAGTTCCGAGAAGGTCCTCGCGATCCATCAGGAAGTCGTCGATTATGGCCTCGTCCGAGAGCTCGGCGGTCGCGTCGGCGCCCGCTTCCTCGGTAAAGTCCGCGGTGTTGAGGATGTTATCCAGCTCATCGCCGGTCAAGGCGATTTTTTCGTCGTCCTCTTCGTCGAAGAAGCCATGCGACGCGGGCGCCGCTTGTCCCTCGGTTTGCGCCGGTTTGACTTCCCCGCGTAAAACGGCGAGTTCTTCCTTGAGGGAAGAGAGCTCGGTTTTGATGGAAGAGAGTTCATCGGCGATACGCATGAGCAATTGGGTGGACAGTCCCGCATCGGCTGCGGGAGCCTCCGGGCTTTCGTTCTCGGCGAGATCGCGGCTCAAAGCCGCGACGTCGTCGAAAGATTCTTCCGTTTCTTCCGTTACGCCCATTTCGGCTTTCTCGGTATCGCCTTCCATTTCGGAGATTACGATCTCTTCGGATTCCTCCACCGCTTCGAAGGTCGTGGCTACGGGCTCGCTTTCCTCGACGTCGAAGGCGATATCCTCGGATTCGGCGATACCGGCCTCGGGTTGTTCTTCGGTCGCTACCGCGGCTTCCGCGGGGACCTCGGCCGGTTCGGATGAAGCCTTCTCGGTGTCCGACAGATCGTTGAGGAAATCGTCGAAATCGGAGACGGTCTCCAGGGCGAAACCGGCTGCAGAGCCGCTCGGAGCGGGCGCTCCTTCGTCTTCCACCTGGAAATCGAAATCTTCTTCCGACGTCTGACTTTGCGGAGCCACTCCGGAGTCCTTGAAGTCCAGATCGATATCGAGCGCGCTTTCTTCCGTGCCCAGATCGGACGGACCGGTAACCGTTCCCTCGTCCCCTTCCAGGAAGTCGTCCATCGATAACTCGGTGAAGTCCTCGTTGGATACCGGCGGCATCTCGGCTTCGAAGGACGCGATATCTTCAAAGGAAGGCAATGATTCGCCGGCGATCTCTCCGCTTTCGGCGACGGAGAAATCTAATTTCGCGCGTTCCGTCTTTGGAACGGCGGATACGGTATCCTCGGACAGCTCATTCTCTTCTTCCGGCGATCCGGCCTCGGCCGGCGGGAAATCGAACGATTCGGTGGAATCGAGTTCAAGGTCGGGAAGATCCTCGATGTCGGGCAATGTGGGCTCCTCAATGGGTGAAGCTGGCGCGGTACCGATGTCCTCAGGCTCGCTTTTTACCCAAACGCCGTATTCGTCGAGCTCATCCGAGGATCCGATCATGCCTCGATCGCGGTATACCGAAGGATCTTTGTCGATTGCCATCACATACTCCCAACGGACATCTCAATGGTATTGCTAGTATCGGCCACGAGCACCGCGATCGTTATCTTTTCTTCGTATAAATGTATCGCACGGTTTTTCCAGTTGTCAATAACGGATAATTCCCAGGTCATCCCTTAAGTGGCGATGCGGGTTATCCGTTAATCATCTTGATGAGATACTTACGTTTCGCCTTCTCCCTATGGGTCGCCGTAGCGGTGTACGGCTTAATGGCCATCACCGTCGGCCGTACCGGTATCATAGCCCAACGAGGTCTTGAAACCGAACGGGATCGCCTCGCCGCGAATATGGAAAAACTGCGCGCCATCAACGGCGAGCTGGAAGGTTCTATCGTCGCGCTGCGCAGCGATGCCGATACGATCGCCGTACGGGCCCGGGAACTCGGCTACGGAAGGCCGGACGAGCAGTTCGTACGCATCGTGGGTGTACCGGCGGCGGGGCGGAGGATGGCGACGGCCGGAAACCTCCTTACGGCCGTAAGGCCGGTCGGCGTTTCGAATAGTACGCTCAGGATCATCGCCCTCATATCGGGGCTTTCGACATACGGTTTCGCGACTATGGCGGGGCTTTCGCGCCGGAGGCGCAGGACCTGACGCGCTCTCAGCGCGCGAGGCGCGTCCACTCGGCATCCCTGACCGAGTCGCGCGTTACTTCAAGGATAACGTCTCGCTCATAACGGACCGCGGTAACCGTCTTGGTGCCGCGCAGCACCGAACCGTCGGCGATCGGCCTGAGGAGCCACTCCATCGGCTGCGCGATCGATACGAGCTGTCGAGCGATCTTGTAGGGTACCGG
>JAEWSV010000042.1 GCA_023398155.1 Spirochaetota bacterium | reverse complement strand
ACCGCGTGACCGCGGACGGATGCCGCCTCGTCCTCCTGGTCGGCCGCGACGCGCCGCTGAACGAAGCGCTCGCCCGTTCCGGCGCGGACTGGATCGTCGCCGAGGACTATCTAGTGCTCGTGGCGGGGCGGAAAGCCCGCGCCCTCAGGCTCGGGAAAGGTCACGGGAGAGACCGGCTTCAGGAGGCGCGGGGATAGAGGACCGCCGACAAGACGAACACGGCACCCATACGCTCGCAGTTCAGGCAGCCGCCGTAACGGTCCACCACGGCCCGGATGCTCTCAAGCCCGACGCCGCCGAAGCTGCCCTTGCTGGAAGGGAATGTTCCCTCCTCGGTTTTCCCATCGGCCTTGAAAGTATTCTCGATGCGGACGACGAGCCGTCCTCCCTCCGCCTTCGATTTGATGCTGATATACCTACGCCCGTACAGTTCTGAGTTGACGGGTATGCGCCCGCAGGCTTCTACCGCGTTCTCTATGGCGTTGCCGAACAGCGCGCAGAGTTCGTACTCGTCCATGCCGATTTCCTGGGGTAAGTCGATATCCGTGGATACGGCGATGCCCCGCGCCGCGGCGACCTCGATATACCCGCTGATGATCGCGTTGGCTACGCGGTTCGCGCAATACCGCTTGAACGTCCCTCTCCCGTACCGGTCCAGGAGCCGGGCCACGTACGGACCGATAGCCGCCGCGTCTCCCGAGGCGGACAGGGCCGCTATCGCCGTCAGATGGTGGCGCGTGTCGTGGATGAGCTTCCGCTGCTGGCGAACCCCCTTTTCCACTTCCTCGTAGTAGCGCTTCTGCAGAGTGAGTTGCCGCTCCGCGTTCCGGTAATCGTCCAGCGTCCTCATCCGGTCGTACAACACCAAGAAATGGGAGAAGAGGAGGTAATACGTGAAAAGGACGAGGAATTCGAAGAGGAGCATAACTAAAAATTCAAATATGTTACCCGGAGCGATCACCGGGCCGAAGAGGGCGGAGAAGAGGACGAAGGATACGATAGGTAAAACCACGTACGCGGGATTTCCCAGTTCGAAGAGGAACAGCATCCTCCGGATGCCGTTACGCCAATATTTGACGTACAGAGGGATGACGAAGATGAAAATCGGCAGGTACATGGCGGCGACCAGCGCGTACGACAGGAGTCCGTTCGAAACGCTGTTGACGACCCAGACGCAAAACGAGGAAAGGAAGGTCGTGAAGCCCCAGTTCATGAAAAAAAGGAAGACTTTCTGCGGCACGCTTTCCGCGAAAAGATAGATGCAGGGTAGTAAGAACGAGGTGCTTACGGCGTAGCGCAGGGCAGTTACGATCGGGGATCCCGGATCCGGTAGTCGGCGAAGAAGCAGCACCCCGCCCCCCAACAGTATAAGGTGGGCGAGACGGACGAGGACGTGCGCGACGGGCGTTCTTCGCCTCGTGAGGATCACGTATTCCAGGGTCAGGTTAAGGAGCGCCGTCGGGATGGAGACTGTCGGCCACACCGAGATCATACCTTGGGCTTTGGCCCTCGATCGGGGGCCACCTTTTTGATAGTATATACTACACGAGTATCGTCACGTAATCGAAGAGAGGACTGGAGTTGCTGAGGATCGGATTGTGCGATGACGACCCCGCCGAACTGGCCGCCCTGAACCGCCTGGTCGAGGAGTATTGCGCGGGAAGGCGGGTAGAGTGCGAATTCGCGCGTTTCGCGAGCGGCGAAGAGCTGTTGCTTTCCATCCGTAAAGGCGCTCTTTTCGATATCCTTTTCTTGGACGTATTCATGGGGGCCGCGGACGGCGTCTCCGTAGCGCGCAAGATCAGGGAGTCGGACGCGCGTTGCTGCATCATCTTCGCGACGAATTCCCGCGACCACGCCATCGACGGGTACGGGGTCCATGCCCTGCACTACCTGCTCAAACCCGTCACCGCCGATCTCGTCCGGGCGGCGATGGAAGCGGCCCTCGTCGCGCTCTCGCGGCGGGAAGACCGGTGGGTCCAGGTAGAGAAACGGCAGGGCTGCTACCATATACTCCTCGGCGACATCATTTTCGCGGAAAGCAACGCGCGGGTCGTGACGGTCCACACGCGGCTCTACGGCGACCTCGATTTTTACGGCAGGCTCGACGACTTCGAATGCCGCTGCGGCGACGACCGGTTTTTGCGTTGCCACAAAAGTTTCCTCGTCAATCTCGATCACGTCCACGCCATCGTGAACGACTGCGTCGTCCTGGATACGGGGAAAGAGATCCGTATTTCCACCGGCGTCGCCGCGGCCAAGGCGCTCTTCGCGTCCCATACCGCCCGCAATCTCTGAGTTCTCGCTCTCCGATTCCGGCAACCGGATTATTTACGCATCCGGGCCTCTATGGCAATAGAAAACCGCCCGAGAAATCCTAACGGTAAAAACTCGCCTCCCGAATGTCAAATTCGCATGGGCGGCCGCCCGCAATCCCGGATATATTCCCAGGCATACGAAAAGTAGACATCTAAATCATCCTGAGGAGGATACCTTTGAAGAAACTCACACTGTCCCTGCTCGCGCTCGCCTGCCTTTTGTCCGCGTTCCTGTTCATCTCCTGCGATCCGAACGGCGACGACGACGACGACGACCCGCCCGGCGACACCGTTAAAATCGTATGCCTCGGCGACAGCCTGACCGCAGGCAGGATCGACGGCACGGACGACCCGGACCACTCCTATCCCAAGTACCTGGAAACCAAGCTTAAAGCTATACAGGATATGAGCTTCGAAGTCATCAACGCCGGAGTATCGGGCGATACCGCTGCGGATGGGCTCGCCCGTTTGAACGTCGACGTCATCGCGAAGGACCCCAACGTGGTCGTCGTCTGCCTCGGCGCGAACGACCTAATGAGTCTGAGCGCGGGATCCGGTCCCACGGATTATCAAACGGTCTTGGACGATTTTGCGGCGGGCTTAGGCGACATCATAGAGGCTCTGGACGACGGAGAGCGCATGATCCTCCTTGCCAAGTTTTACGATGATGACGTCATGCAAGGTATCCTGGATTATTGCGGTTTCGATGGTTTTCCTGCGGCAGATGTCGTTATCGACTTTGATCAGATTTTCAGTACCATCATAGATGCCGCTTCCGCAAACGTGTGCTTGCTTGATGAAGATGCCGGAGTCGGTATTTGGGATAGCATCACCCTGGCTATGATGTCCAGCGACGGCCTCCATCCTAAAGCCGAAGGCTACGAGATCATGGCGGATAACTACTTTGCCGGCCTGAACTATATGTGGGGTGATGAATAATAGCGTTCGGCATCAATAGACGTGCATCGATGTAAAAAAAGCTGTATCCGGGCACCGGCGTTCGCGCCGGTGCCCTTTTTTAGTCGGCGGTCCCCTCCCCCTTTTCCTTCATTCCCGGTAGAATACCCGCCATGTCCGCGAGCCGTTCCGCCCACGTCGACGAATTATTGAAGACGGTCTTCGGTTTCGATTCGTTCCGCCCCCTGCAGCGGGAAATCGTGGAGGAAACCCTCCGGGGCCGCGACGTCTTGGCCGTGTTGCCGACCGGCGGAGGCAAGAGCCTCTGCTACCAGCTCCCGGCCCTGGTCTTGGACGGCCTCGTGCTCGTGGTCTCCCCCCTCATCGCCCTCATGCGCGACCAGCTCGCCTCGCTCACCGCGCTCGGCATCCCCGCCGCGGTCCTCAACAGCTCGCTGGACGAAGCGGCCTACCGTGAGGCCGCGGGCAAGGTCCGCTCGGGAGAGGCCAAGCTGCTCTACGCCGCGCCCGAGGCCCTCGCTTCCGGGCGGCTCGCCCCCCTGCTCGCGGCCCGCCCTCCCTGCAGGATCGTGGTGGACGAAGCGCACTGCATCTCGCAATGGGGCCACGATTTCCGCCCGGACTACCGCCGCATCGCCGAGCTCCGCGTCCGCTTCCCGGAGGCGGCCGTGCTCGCGGTGACCGCCACCGCGACTTCGCGCGTCCGCGCCGATATCGCATCGAGCCTCATGCTCCGCGCCCCGGCCCTTTTCGTCGCCAGCTTCGATCGGCCCGGGCTGAAGCTCATGGTGGAGCCGAAGACCGACGCGAAGCGCAAGCTCCTCGCCTTCGTGGCCGAACGCGCGCTTCAGGGCGGCTCGGGCATCGTCTATTGCCTCTCCCGGAAGAGCGCGGAGGATATCGCCGCCCTCCTCTCGAGCCACGGAGTCAGCGCGCTCCCTTATCACGCGGGGCTGGAAAAAGAGGTCCGCGACGCGAACCAGGAAGCCTTTATCCGCGACGACGTACGCGCTGTCGCGGCGACGGTCGCCTTCGGGATGGGCATCGACAAGCCCGACGTCCGCTGGATAGTCCACTGGGACCTACCGAAGGACCTGGAAGGCTACTACCAAGAAATCGGCCGGGCCGGCCGCGACGGGCTGGAAGCGGACTGCCTCCTCCTTTACGGCCGCGGAGACCTCCTCAAACTCAAGCGTTTTCTGGAATTGGACGGGGCGGAAGTCGAGGATATCCGCAATGAAGACGCGGACGACGCGGCCGCGGCCGGGGCCGCCCTGGAGCGCCTGGAGAAGATGGCGGCGTACGCGGAGACGGACGGCTGCCGCCGCGCGTTCATCCTGAACCATTTCGGCGAACGCTACGCCCGGGCGAACTGCGGCTCCTGCGACAACTGCCTCCGAGATCCCGACGACCTCGTCGACCTCACCGTGGCGGCCCAGAAATTCCTTTCCTGCGTCGTCAGGCTCGGTAACCGCTTCGGCGCCGCCCACGCAACCGACGTCCTACTCGGCGCGAATACTGAAAAGATCGAGCGATACGGCCACGGCGGGCTTTCCGTCTACGGGATAGGGACGGAGCTCAACCGGACCGGCTGGATGGAACTCGCCCGGCGCCTCACGGCCGCGGGATACCTCCGGAGCGAACCGCCCTACGGCGTACTCGCGATCACCGCCAAGGGCAAGGCTCTCTTCGGGGGCGGAACCTTCATGACGCGGCCGATAGAGGGGACGAAGGTCCCGGCGGGGGGCGAAGAGACTCACGAGAAGGCCCCGGGCCGCCTCGGCGCCCCGGGGCGCCGAGGCGGAAGAAAACAGGAGGCCACCGCGGACGCTTCGCCGGCTGAGACGGAACTTTTCGAGCGTCTACGGG